>JAGQQS010000843.1 GCA_020426105.1 Planctomycetaceae bacterium | reverse complement strand
CATGAGGAACTGGGGAGTTTGAAACAGGAAATCCGACTCCTGGAAGCCAGTCGCGATTCGCACGCGGAGTTCTTTCAGAAGGCAGCCTGTGCGTCTGAGATTTACCGCGCGGTGGAAGAGTGGTTTGCCGTGCAGATTGAGCATGATGCGGTCGTGCAGATCCGTCGGCGTTTCGAGCAGGAAAACATCTCAGGCACGCTGGTAACGGCGTCGGACTATATGCACCGCATGACTTCGGGGCGTTACCATCGAATCTGGGCTCCTCTGGGGGAAGATTTCCTGTGCATTGACGATGAATACGGTCAAACGTTTCGGGTTGAACAGCTGAGTGGCGGCACGCGGGAACAGTTATTTCTGGCCATTCGGTTTGCACTAGTCCGGGAATTCGCGAAGCGGGGGGTGGAACTGCCGCTGGTGATGGACGATCTGTTTGTCAATTTTGATCAGGAGCGAACCGAAGCGGCCGCAAACTGTCTATTGGAGGTCGCTCGTGAAGGGCAGCAAGTGCTGTTCTTTACGTGTCATGAACACATTGCTCAACTTTTCCAGCAGAAGCAAATCGAGCCATTATGGCTGCCCGGCCACAAAGTGGCGTACGACGTGATGAAGCCGGAATCGGAACAGGCAGACTCGGGCGAGAAATCGCATGTCGCAGGTGCCGGGGTGGTTTCCGATTCCGACGAACTGCTCGATGACACCTGGGACCAGCCAACGAGCAGCGATTCTGTGGCGTAACATACGTCACACACCTGTTTTTTGGTTACAACTTATAGCCCGGGACGGCTGCATGTCACTTTTGCTCGAACGCGTCACCAAATCCTATCGTGAACCGGGAGGCAAGCCGATTCCGGTGCTGGGGATTGAGCGGTTTGCCATGAATCAGGGAGAACAGGTCGCATTGATCGGTTCCAGCGGGGGGGGCAAAACCACGCTGCTGAATATCATCTCCGGAATCCTGACACCCAATTCCGGGCGCGTGGTTGTGGATAATACGGATCTCGCCACAAAACCTGAAGTCGTTCGCGATCGATTTCGAGCCGCGAAGATCGGGATTGTGTTTCAGACGTTTAACCTGTTGCCTGCGTTCTCTGCTCTGGAGAATGTTCTGCTGGGAATGTCATTTTCCGGACGCAGCGTCGATAAACCGTTCGCAATTCAACTTCTGGAGCGTGTTGGTCTCGGGCATCGCCTGCATCACGCGCCGCAGAAATTGTCCGTGGGAGAACAGCAGCGGGTAGCCGTGGCACGTTCTCTTGCGAATAAGCCGGTGTTGCTGCTGGCCGATGAGCCGACTGCAAATGTAGACCTCGCCAATCAACAATTGATTCTCGATCTGATTCGCGATACATGCCGTGACCACAACGTAACGCTGCTGATGGTCACGCATTCGGCCGACGTGGCGGGAGCTTTCACCAGAATAGAAAATCTGAAGGACTTCAATCGTCCTGAACGTTGTCTTCAGGGGCAGTCTGCATGAATCTGTTCAAAATCGCGTGGAAGAGTCTGAAACAGCGGCGTCTGGCCTCAGGTCTGACGGCACTCAACATTGCGCTGGGTGTGATGTTAATGGTGCTGGTGCTCGTCATTTTCGGGGCCGTCGACAGCGCATTCACACAGCGGAGTATAGCGTACGACCTCATTGTGGGGCCCAAGGGCAGTGATCTGCAGCTCGTGTTGAGTGCCGTCTATCGGATGCAGCCTCCAATCGAAAATCTTCCGTATCTGTATCTGGAACAACTCCGAAAAGATCCACGTGTGGTCTCGGCGGTACCTCTTGCCTTTGGCGACGTAACTGAGGAAGGTTCGTTTCCAATCGTGGGCACCACCCCTGAATACTTCGAGAATGACTACATGCAGGGGCGGTCGTTTAAAATTCGCGGCAGCCGCGTTAACGGATTGCTGGACACGATTATCGGTCATGAAGTCGCACGAAAGAACGGGTGGGATTTTGGTTCTACCTTTACAATCGTGCATGGCGGTGCAGAAAGTGGACATGTCCATGATGAAAAATTCACGGTCGTCGCCGTCCTGGCACCGACAGGAACCGCCAATGACCGAACTGTCTTTCTGAACATCGAAGGCTTTTATGCCATCGCCGGACACAGCAAACCGATCCCGGAATACGAAAAACGACTGCGAGATTTCTACGCTGGTGATCCTGAACGACTCGCTGCCGCGATGTCGCAGCTTGAGGCGGCGAAAAAGATCGAAGCCGAAGACGCGGTGGCAGGTCATGATGAGCACCATCACCACGCAACTCCTGACGCGATGAAGGAGGTTACCGCGATTCTTGTAAAAACTCGCCCGGATACGCCGTTTGATTCATTCAGTCTGATGTCCGAACTGAAAACCGGTTACCAGGCAATGGCAGTGAATCCGATCATACCCATTCAAAAACTGGTCGCAGGCATGCTGGGGAATATCCAAAAAGCACTCCTGACCCTGATCGCCGTGATTATTCTGGTGTCCGGTGTCGGGATATTCGTGAGTATCTACAACTCCATGTCTGATCGGCGCCGTGAAATCGGAATCATGCGCGCACTGGGAGCCGGACGAGTGCACGTATTCAGTATCATTCTGGCCGAATCAACACTGCTGTGCGTCTGTGGCGGCCTGGTGGGCTGGATTGTCGGACATGGACTGGCTGTATTCTCCGCGCCATGGCTGATTGAACGAACCGGGCTGCTCATCGATCCATGGGCCGTCAATCCATGGGAAGCAACTCTGTTTCCCGTCTTGCTGGGCCTTGCGGCTCTCGTCGGATTTCTTCCCGCCATGACTGCCTATCGGACGAATGTCGCCGACGCTTTGAGTTCCTAGCCACAATTCAAGTCCTGCCGGTGACACCCTGCTTCGCTCGCGTAATCCTATTTGCCCCCAACGTCTGGTGTTAACTTCCGTGTCTGAAAAAAAACAACGCATTAAACCACAAACTCTCCGGGGTTTTCGCGATTTTCTGCCCGATCAAATGATGGCGCGCGAACGTCTGATTGATATCGCTCGCTCTGTCTATCGCAGCTACGGCTTTGCACCCATCGACACGCCCGCGCTGGAATATGCGGAAGTCCTGTTAGGGAAAGGGGGTGAAGAGTCAGATAAGCAGGTCTTTCGATTCACGGATCAGGGCGATCGCGACGTGGCCATGCGATTTGACCTCACAGTCCCGCTGGCCCGCTTTTCGGCTCAATACGTTCAGGAGCTGGGACTTCCGTTTCGCCGATATCATATCGCGCCGGTTTGGCGCGGAGAGCGACCGGCGCGTGGAAGATTTCGCGAATTCATGCAATGTGATTTTGACACAATCGGGACGTTAAGCAACACCGCTGACATCGAAACATTGTTCGTGATCAACGATCTCTTCGAACAGATCGGCATAGATCGATTTACAATCCGAGTGAACAATCGCAAGGTGCTCAACGGCCTTCTGGAAAAGTGCGGATTGCAGGATCACGCTGTCGGAATATTACGAGCCCTCGACAAGCTCGATAAGATTGGCCGTGATGCAGTTGTGACGGAAATGGCCGAAAAAGTCGGCATTCCCGTGGACGGAGCGAATCGAGTGCTCGACATGGCTCAACTGAAAGGCCGTCCTGAAGAAATACTGGCATCTTTGGAAGGGATGCTGGCAGGAAGCCAGATCGGGGAAACAGGTTTGAATGATCTGCGCGAGCTGTTTGCTGCGGTGGAAGCGTGCGGGCTGCCCGAGAACCGAGTAGCACTGGATGTCTCGATCGCACGCGGTCTGGACTACTATACCGGGACAATTTACGAAACCCTGTTGGGTGATCTGCCGGACATCGGCAGCGTCTGCTCCGGAGGCCGCTATGACAACCTGGCCGAGTTGTTCACGGCACAGCAACTGCCCGGCGTGGGTGCCAGCCTCGGGCTGGATCGCATGCTGGCGGCGCTGGAAGAGCTCGGGCAAACGCAGAAATCGACGACCCCCGCCCCCGTGCTGGTCACCATGCTGGATGGTGAACGCGTTTCCGAATATCTGCACTTGGGTCGAAAGCTTCGTAAAGCCGGGATTGCGACGGAGGTTTATCCGGAGGCGAAGAACATCGGCAAGCAGATGAAGTACGCCGACAAAAAAGGTTTCAGAATAGCCCTGATTGCTGGCGGCGATGAATTTGCAGCGGGTGTGTGGCAGGTAAAGAATCTTAAAAGCGGTACGCAGGCATCCGTTGCAACAGACAATTTGATTCCTCACTTGTTGTCAGAGCTGAATGTCTCCGAGTGAAGCGTGGCTGATTTGCCGCATTCCGGCGCTGTTTGACTCGGCGTTCTCTGATGATTCCTGGCCCATGAAATAACCCGCCCTGGTTTTTCCCGGCAGGAGACCCGGGAACGCCTTCGAAACATCGGCACAGACGGGCAGTTCAACCATTACCGGCTCTGACAACCAGATCTTACACTCACCAGGGTACGCCATCGGATAATTCGCGCGCTGACTGAGTATTGACAGCGCCATTCGATCCTGCCGTCTTCACCGGGCATTATTTCGGAATGAACGACTGCGAAGCATCGACGGCAAGACAAAACGCTGCAATCAGCTCCGCGGCCTGTTCCAGATCAGATTCGGCCACCAGTTCGACCGGGCTGTGCATATAGCGATTTGGGATTGAAACGAGTCCAGTGGCACAACCGCCGCGCGCGATCTGGATTGCCGCTCCGTCATTGCTGGCCGGATATCCGAGCGCATTGACCTGAATCGGAATTGATCCTGCGCGAGCGGTCGAGGCCAGTAAGTCGAATACAGCGGGGTTTGAATTGGGGCCCCGGCCAAGCACCGGTCCTTTACCGATCTCAATTTTCCCGAATTCATTCGGGTCGATACCGGGACAGTCTGTCGCGTGCGTCACATCGACCGCAATCGCCACATCCGGACTTACATTGAAGGCACTTGTCGTCGCACCGCGCAAACCGATCTCCTCCTGCACGGCGGAGACGGCGACGATCTTTGCCCTGGGATTGGCATTCGCCAGTTTTCGCAGTGCCGTCATGATCACCCAGACTCCGGTTCGGTCGTCCATGGCGACCCCGGACAATCGTCCATTCCGCAGTTCTCTCAGACACGGTTCGGGAGTGACAGTGTCGCCGATTCGAATGATTGATCGAGTTTCAGTTTCCGAAGTCGAACCGATGTCGATCCACAGATCTTTCATCTTCGGCACATTCTTGCGTTCTTCCGGTTCGAGCAGGTGAATGGGTTTCCTCGCGATCACGCCCGGGATCGGTCCGTCTTCAGTATGGACCAGCATGCGTTGCCCCAGCAAAATCTGCATGTCCCAGCCTCCAACCGGGTTGACGCGGAGAAAGCCGAGGCTGTCTATGTGACGGACGATGAGTCCGATCTGGTCGCAGTGGGCGTCGAGCAGGATCGTGGGGCTGCCCTCGGGATTCAGCGTCACCAGCACATTTCCGTGCACATCGGTCGTTACGTCTGCTGCAAATTCCGAGGCAAATGCGCGAACCACGTTCTGCACACCCTGCTCGACACCAGATGTTCCGGGCGTTTGTAAAAGATCTCTGAGAAACTGATCGGGCATATTTCGGGACTCTTCACATTTCGGGCAGGCGCGGCGGAAAAAGTTTCATCGAGCCGTGTCACCACGCAGGCGCCGTCAGACATATTTCAGCTCGGTGACCCGCAGCATGTCGTCAATCGATTCACGGCCAATAACTTAATGCGGCGCAAAGTAAATTGGACGGCTACTTCCACAAGTTTCTCAGCAGATTTCCCAGATTGGGCCTGATGGCGCCTGTGGTCACCAGAAACGAGGTGATCGATCGAACCGACGTTTTGGGCGTCACACAGAGGTAGCGATTGACGTACCTTGGTCGGAAACGACTTTTGAAGTGGTCCTGGCCACGGGTATTAAACAGAAAGTTGAGATGTTTGTACCAAATTGAAATCGCGAGGCGAGCCATCCAGTGCGACCGATGGGCCGTTTTTTCTTCCATGCCTCTGCCAGGAACCAGGCACAGTGAAACGGTCCGGACGCCTTCGGCCTGAAGCAGATCAATCACATGTCGAAACAAAAACGGGACTGTTCCGCGGGGTGAATTGCTTCGCTTGCGATACGTCTCAAACGCCCACGCGCGACCATTGCGCATGGGACTGCAGGCCAGAAACCCCTCGGTCCGTCCCGTGGTGCGGCAGCGGGCAAGAAACAGTCGGCGGCGAAACAGCTTGCGCGGATCAAACTGACCTTCCAGCAGGCGCAGCGGTTGTGGGTAGGTACGTGGCTTCAGATCTTCATGCATGATCTCAAGCAGTTCCTCCGCGAGAGTGTGCCGCTCTGCTTCATCGCAGATTTCGACGACTTCCAGCCCGGCGCGGAGACAGAAATTTGTCTGCCGTCGAACCCATTCAAATTCCCGGCCCTGCCAGGTGATTGCGCCCAGATCCAGCAGAGGCTCTTCCCCGAATTTTGAAACTTCAAAACCTGCCTCAGCAAACAGCGATGCTTCTTCAGGACCGACTGAGTAAGCCAGGATCGTCCGGCGTTTCATTTCAGAAACATGCTTTAACCAGCGCACCATGTCCGGTTTCAGGTCGTCCGGGGCCATCAGCGAACCTGAAATGTGCCAGCAGCGGCCATGAGGCAGAACACTGATCAGTCCCTGGCGGCAGGGTGTTTCAAGGAACGAGCCGTCCGAAATCACGATATCATACGATTCAGCAGATGTCGCATTTTCAAATGCAAACTGCTCCATTCGAGCCCGTTCTTCGAGCGTAAGCACGCTGCGACAACGAGATTGCACATCAGACTGCAGCCATCTTTGAAACGCTTCCAGCGACGGCGTGGTGCGCAGCAAATCGTCAGTGGCATCGGCAGCGCTGGAAGTCATGGTTGCAAATTTTCCGGATCTTCTGGAGTGGATACGAGGGTGATACGGAAGACTACCCTGCGTTAACAGTGCAGTGCTGCGCGGCTGGCCTTCAGACACTTGAACTCAATACGATCCGTATGACCGTCGTACGATGGCATGGGAACGCCTGCCGCCTGTCCATGAACCAATCGATTGTTTGTTCTCTCGGGGAAGAATGCTACCGGGGAACCCGGTGGCCGCAACTGTCAGTATGGTCGCTATTTACGAATTCGGCATGGTATCATCCCGCTAATCAGGACAGAGCGATTATAATGTCGTCTTATTCGGCTCACCCGGGATCTCCTGAACAAAACGCGGGATCGCGTAACCCGGCAGTCGTGCCGCCAGATTTTGAATCCACTGCTGCCCCAGAGCGCGATCCACTTCGAAGTGAGCCGTCCCGGATACGCGGTCCAGCTGATGCAGATAATACGGCATCACCCCCAGATTGATCAGCCGCCGACACAGCATTTCCAGAGCACCGAGGTTGTCGTTGACGCCCGACAGCAGCACCGCCTGATTGAGCACCGGGATGCCGGATCGGACCAGCTTCCGCAAGGCATCGGCACAATCGCTGACCAGTTCATTCGCATGATTCGCATGGACGACGACTATCGGCTGAGCCCGCAAGCCGGTCAGCATCGTGATCAGCTCTGACGTGACCCGGGCTGGCAGGACCACAGGCAGCCGCGTATGAAAGCGGATGCGTTCCACGTGCGGTATCTGATCGAGGGCAGCGCACAACACCTGCAGTCGAGCATCATTCAGCATGAACGGATCACCGCCGCTGAAAATGACTTCGGTGATCGAGTGATCGGATGCAATTTCATCAAGAGCCGGTTGCCAGTCCTGCAGCCGACGCGGTTCCTCGGCATACGGATAGTCGCGACGAAAGCAGTAACGGCAGTGAACTGCGCACGCGCCGGTGGCAATTAAGAGGACGCGTCCCGCGTACTTCTGCAGCACGCCGACCGTCCTGCGCGCATTGAGGTCGCTGACCGGATCGGGCACAAAACCAGCGACTGAAAGGCTCTCTGCAGCCTGAGGCAGTACCTGACGCAGCAATGGGTCGTGAAGATCTCCCGGAGTCATGCGGGCGAGAAAATTCTCCGGTACGAGAACCGGAAAGTGCTGCAGAGTGTCCTGATCGGCAAGTTGAATTCCGGCAATTTGCAGCTGACTTTGCGTCTGCGGGTCGTGGGGATTCAGGTTGAGCCGCCGCAGCAAAACCTCCACACTGCGAATTGCGTTCGCCAGTTCGCGCTGCCAACCGTCGCTCCGTGCCGGGTTGGGGACGCTGGAAACATCGCTATTTGCGAGGAAGGCGTCGGGAACGGATGGCATCTGGATTCACTCTGAGTACGGGATTTGCTATGTTTTGCGGTGTACCGGCGTTCTCAGGGGCCATAGGTCTATGGCGGATCGCCGTCGGTCAATTTCTGACCGAATGATTTCCGGACAAGATAACAGACTTCAAGAAGCAACTTCAATGGGCAGCATTCAGGCAGGGGAATTCAAAAAGGGAATTAAAGTTCAAATCGATAACGAACCTTACGAAATGCTTGAATGCTTTTTCGTCAAGCCGGGTAAAGGGCAGGCTCTGTATCGCACAAAACTGCGAAACCTGCTCAAAGGCTCGCTGTACGAAAAAACCTATCGCAGCGGCGATTCGCTGGAATCAGCCGACGTCCACCGCACCGACGGAGTATACTCCTACCGTGATGGTGACAGCTATGTCTTTATGGACAATGCGTCGTTTGAACAGCACAGCCTGCCGGCGTCGATTGTCGAAGAAGACATGCGCTGGCTGATGGAGGGAGCAACTGTGGGGTTGTTGTTCTGGAACGACAGGCTCATTGCGATGAGTCCGCCGCAACATGTGATCCTGACCGTCACCTACACGGAACCCGCCGCGCGCGGGAATACAGCAAACAACGTCACCAAACCGGCGACCGTTGAAACGGGTGCGGAAATTCAGGTTCCCGCGTTCATCAAAGAAGGTGACAAAGTAAAAATCGACACCGCAACCGGTCAATACCACGAACGTGTACAGTCATAATGATTTCAGATTCCGTATCCCACAATGGTCGCGTCTATATCGAAACTGTCGGCTGCCAGATGAATATGCTGGACAGCGAACTGGTTGTCGCTGCCTTGCGCAAAGATGGATATGAACTCACCGACAACCCGAAGGACGCCGACACTGTTTTGTTCAACACGTGCAGCGTGCGTGAACATGCTGAACACAAAATCTACAGTGCTCTGGGACGATTGAAATTTAGTAAACGCAATCGGCCGCAGAAAGTTATCGGCGTGCTTGGTTGTATGGCTCAGAAGGATCAGGACCTGATTTTTCAGAAGGCCCCGCATGTCGACATCGTGGTCGGTACCGGGCAACTCGCTGAGATCCCGCGAATGATCCGTGAAACGCGGGAATCTGCCGTGCGGGTACAGACGAAAGCCGTCAGTCTCGGCCGCCGCGACGGATCGCGTTCCGAAGTCTCCGACAGTTTTCAAAGTTATGACCCGCTGCGTGACCCCGAAATGCGCCCGACGCCGTTCCAGGCATTCGTCCGCATTATGATCGGCTGCGATAAGTTCTGTACCTACTGTGTTGTCCCCGCCACTCGCGGGCCGGAACAAAGTCGTCCGCCCGCGCATATTCTGAAAGAGACGCGAGTCCTCGCAGATCAGGGCGTAAAAGAAATTACGCTGCTGGGGCAAACGGTGAACAGCTACAAATACACAGAAGACGGACGCCTCGTGCGAATGTCCGATCTGCTGGAGCAGTTGCACGACGTTGCCGGGATCGAACGAATTCGTTTTATTACAAATTTTCCCCGCGATATGACCGATGATCTGCTGCAGGCTGTTCGGGATTTACCGAAGGTGATGAAGTACCTGCATGTGCCTCTTCAGTCCGGCTGCGACGATGTCCTCAAACGCATGAAACGCGGTTACACCGTCGGCGAATACCGCGAAATGATGCACCGCATCCGTGAACACATTCCAGGCTGTGCTGTTTCCAGTGATTTCATCGTAGGGTTCTGCGGCGAAACCGAAGAAGCGTTTCAGAAAAGTATGGAGACGGTGCAGGAGTTTCGCTTCAAAAACAGTTTCATCTTTAAGTACAGCAAACGCCAAGGTACGAAAGCGTTTGATATCTTTGAAGATGATATTCCGGACGATGTCAAACGCCGCCGCAACAACGAAATGCTGGAACTGCAGAACCGCATCAGCGAAGAAGACAATGCCGAATTTATCGGTCGCTGCGTCTCTGTGCTTGTGGAAGGGCCCAGCAAATCGGCGGCTAAACGCGCCGCACGGGAAGGTCAGCCGAGCGATGGTGTCGCACTGCTGCCCATCGCAGGTGAACTCCCGCATGACCATGAACTTGACCATCATCATGATGCAGAGCCGCAGGTAATGCAACATGCCTCACCCGATGCAGCGAGATTGGCAATGCAACTGACAGGACGGTCGGAGTGCGACCGGATCGTCGTCTTCGACGGCAATCCCCGGCTGATCGGTACTACGGCCGAGATCCAAATTCACGACTGCACCAGCACCACATTGATGGGCTCAATCGTTACCCGCGAACTCCAGCACGGCACCGGCTTGCTGCTGCCGATTTTGTCGTAGGACGCTGAGCACGACATGCGGTTGGGTAAGTAACATTGCGTTGAACCAGGGGCATGCGGGTGTTCTCCGGATTCCCGCGGAAGTCACTGGCTCGCGGATAGAAGAAAAATCCCTGCTGAACGGCTGCACCCAGCGCCACTCAGATAATTTAACGATCGGCAAATTATGATGAATACAGATACCCCGGACGTCGGCGTCGTTATGGGCAGTCGGTCGGACTGGGAGACCATGGCGGCAGCGGCCGATATTCTTCGTCAATTTGGTGTTAAATTTGAATGTCGTGTCGTCTCCGCACATCGGACTCCGATGTGGATGGCGGAGTACGCAACCACGGCGGAATCCCGAGGCTTGAAGGTCATTATCGCCGGCGCTGGCGGTGCCGCGCACCTGCCCGGTATGATCGCGGCGCAAACGATTCTGCCGGTACTGGGCGTCCCCGTGCAAAGCAAAGCTTTAAACGGGCTTGATTCGCTGCTGTCGATTGTGCAGATGCCGGGGGGAGTGCCGGTTGGAACTCTGGCAATCGGGATTTCAGGGGCGAGAAATGCCGGACTGCTGGCCGTCAGAATACTGGCACTGGGGAATTCGTCTCTGAATCAGAAGCTGCATCACTTCGAGGAGCAGCAAACGAACACCGTCATGCAGGACAGCGAGCTGCACCTGCCCGATACAGAAGCGCGTTGACCAAAAATGCACTTTTAACTGAAGAGTCATCAATCGTCATCGACCAGGTCCCAGAACTCCGCCTCGTTTGGATCAAGAGGCTTTTTTTTTCGTTGAGGCTGATCGCGTGGGGTGGGCAATTTCGGTTGGCCAGGAGCACTGGCCTCGGCCGCAGGCGATACATCCGACAGTTCAGCGAGTGCTCTGAGATCATCCGAGAAGCTGGCAGGCGTTGCCGGTGCGGCCGCAGCCTTTGCGGTGTTGGGCTTCGGTGTCGTGGGTCCGCGATTATCCGCGTCCATGACGGGCATCGGAGCCGCGGGGGTGTTTCCCGAGATCCCTGCGTCTCCATGTTTCTCTTTCGCTGAGATCGTCGGGATGTCCTGCAGCTGAGCGTTGACGTTTTCCTGCCGAATGATTTCAGTTTCTGCCCGCAGGTCACTCACCGGCTCGCGCGCCGACACATGCACTCGGGCCTGATGATCATAGCTGATCGTGACTTCGATCTCCGTGCCTTCCGGCAGATTAGCTGGCAGTCCGGTAATACGGCAGTCTCCCAGAACTGTCGGCGGACGATCAGTGCCTGCACCGCTTTCCACGATTTGAACATGGACGCGAGTCTGATGATCCACCACAGTCCCGAACACATGTGTTCTGGAAACAGGTAATGGCGTGTTGGCGGGAATCAGATAGTGAGGTACTCGCTGCCCATCTTCGTTCCGGACCAGAATCCCGAGCGCTCGGGCGTTCACGCTTTGCTGATGGACGCGTGCCAGTCGCGACGACGCCGTGCTGTTGAACACGGTTCGTGCGTACTGATCATTGGACAGCAGCATCCCCGCATAATACGCCGCACCATGGGCAATCGATTGATCGGGCGACAAGGCTGAATTCAGCGTACGGCCGCTTAGTTTTTTCAGGCTCTCGCGAATCATTGGCATCCGGGAAGCACCACCGGTAGTCAACACAACATCAATATGAGCCCAGCCGAACTTATTATCCTTCAGAATCCGCCGCGTGATCTCCTCGCAACGCCGAATCAACCGGCGGCTGAGTGCTTCAAATTCGGCCTGTTCAATCTGGTAAGTTCTGCGGTGCCCGTCATGCTGCGCTGTGACTGCGGCACGCGGCCGCACGGAAAGACTGCGCTTAGCCTGTTCGGCTTCCAGTGTCAGAAACTGCAGACTGCCGCGATTTGAACGAGGATCAGCCCCGAAATCCGCCATGAATTTTTCGGCCGCCGCATCCACGATGATATTTGTAAAATCCAGTCCTCCGAGTTCCAGATCTCCATCGGATGCGACAACACGTACCTCGTTGGTTTTATACTTGACGATCGCCAGGTCGAGTGTTCCCCCACCCAGATCGAACACCAGCAATTGCTGGTCAATGGCAAGTTCCGTAAATGCGAGGCCCTCATTGCCCAGGACATGGCAGAGTGCCGCAGCGACAGGCTCATTGATCATTTCGATGCGTTCGAGGCCAGCGGCATGGCCAGCCTGCATCGTCGCATGTCGCTGCGCGTCACTGAACTGCGCCGGTACGGTGATGACGGCTTCCGTGATTTCTCCAATCTGCTCCTGAGCGGCAGCAATCAGCTTGCGGAGGATCATGCCGGAAATGTGAACCGGTGAATATCGCGTATCGTCGATCTTCCAGTATTTTTCAGAGCTGCCCATGAAGCGTTTGACATGCTGCACGACTCGCTCCGGACTGGCGATCGCGTTCCGCATGGCTTCTGTGCCCACGATTGGCTGGTCTCCGTCGAAGAACACAACGGAGGGCGTCGAGAGTTCACCTTCCTGATTCGGAATCGTGACTGGCTGGCCGTATTCATTCAGCCAGGCGATGTTCGAATACGTCGTGCCAAGGTCAATTCCAACCGCATGCGTGTGCTTCAT
>JAGQQS010000842.1 GCA_020426105.1 Planctomycetaceae bacterium | reverse complement strand
CGTCCATCCAGAGTTCTCGATAGTGGACTGGCTGTCGGTTGTGGACCCAAACCGCATCACCACCTCGGACGCGAGCGATATGCATCGAGACGGGGAAATCGTAAATGTTCGGGGAATGGATCAATGAGCCGGAATATTCGCCGGTTGCCATAAACGGGTAGATGCTGCCGGGCATCTCGTCCGATGTATGCCCTGCCAGATTGCGGCCACGGACCACCAATTGGTCAACTTCACGCGCGCGCTGAGTATCACGTTGCTGAAAGCCAATCAGGTAGATGCCGGGCCCGGCGTTCACGCGGCGGGCAGTCAGGTCCGGCAGCGAATCCAAAACATCACGTGCGGTGCGGGACGGGTCGTCGGGACCGCAGACAATCCGCTCGGCGGTTACCTCAACCCACGTTCCATGCTCACCCATCTCGGGTGCGAATACCAGCGAATAGTGCGGCGTGGAATCGTCGTGCAAATGCACGATCACAGAATAGCCGTTGCCGGTCTTATCGCGGTATTGTTTGGTGCCGTCGATCGGATCGATGGCGATCCCAAGCGGACTGTCTGCAGCAAAACGTGCCATATCTCCGGTCGTTTCTTCGCCCTGAATCCGGCAGGTTCGCAAAATCGGGTCCGCGTCACGCAGCGAGGCGACAAGCAGTTCCTGCACGGACAAATCTGCCAGCGTCAATGCATCGGTGTTCGCATTACCGGAATGTTTACCGTCCACGGAAATATTGAATTGACGCAACCGCCTGGCGACCGCACCACTCCAGCGCATCACAGGTGGCAGTGCGGTCTGCAATGCCGTGATGATTTGAGATTTGTCCACGTTTCGTTGAGCCTGTTTCTAAAGAAATTGCCAGTTCATACACCGCGGATTATAGACGCGTTGCCGGGGCGCCGAAACGATCCTGCGGTGTATTTCATCTTTGGAGTGTGATGCAGGCCCGGCACCCCATGCCAACTGGATGGGCTTTCACAGGTTTGCCACATTGTGGCGAAACCAAGGTCTCAGTGACAGCAGGCGAACGCGCACGACGCTCATCAGGCCGATCAGCGGGTTGTCGCACCACAAATCCATTTCAAGCACCCCGGTTTCGTGGGGCATGACAAGGGCCTGGTCCCAGGCTGTCACATCCTGCCGCGGGGCGGCTGTATCGCAGAATTCCGCACACAATTTTTAAAAGGGCAGATCAACGCAATGTTTGCTGATGCCAATACTTCAACGCGTGGCCTGAAGGATGCACCACATAATTGGCTCGTGACCCGTTTCTGTCGCCGGTTCTATGCTGGCGGTGGAGGCGCAAGACTACTTTGTCGGCTCTTTGGATTCCAGATTGTCGAAGTAGCCTTTGATACCGTCCACATATCCGGGAGGAATCTGTTCGTTTTCGATCGCAGCCTGCACACCCGACTTAATTTCACTCACTGTGCTCTCGTATTTCTTTAGTTCTTCCGGATCGAAGTCCTTCTCAGTCGCCGCCTCTTTTGTCTTGATAGACAGGAGAACTTTGCCCGCCTGAATCTGCGTTTTCGTTTTTTCGTCTTTGTAACCTTCCGGATCACTGTCGTCTTCGTCCTGGATAGCTCCCGGGGAGTCACGTTTTGCCTGACCGTCCTGCCCCATGCCAGCCATCATCTGGTTGTACTTCTCTGCATACTCCGCCAGCGACTTGCAGCCTTCACACTGTTCGCCGTCCAGCTGGCCCTCACTATTCAGCTTCTCTGCCTGCTGCATTGTCTTCAACGCTTCTTCCAGCTGCTTCATTTCTTTGGCTGAGCGAGCAAGTTCCTGCAGCTCCGTTTTGGACAATTGCAACGACTCACGCAATGCTTCCGCGGCTTCCTGAGCCATCTGCTGTTCTTCCTCGCTCATCACTTCGCCGTTTTGCTTCTGTGCAGCGAGCGCTTCCAGTGCTTTCATGGCCTGGTTGAGAGCATTTTCCAGTTCCGGTGAGCTGGCTTTTTCTGAGGAGAACTTTTTCAGATCCTGCAGCTGACGCCGCAGCTGAGAAGCGAGCTTCTGACGATCTTCCGGCGTCTTCGCTTCCAGCATGGCTTCCATGGTTTCTTTGGCTGAGTCCAGTTGTTGTTGCAGCATCTGACTGTTGCCCTGCTGCAGCTGCTTGAGCCATTCATTCATCTTTTGGGTGCGCTGGCCGCCGAACTGCTGGTCAGAAATCGACTGGCTGAGCATTTCGCGAAGCTCTTCACTCGATACATTTTTCCACATATCGTTGAGTGATCCGCGATGATCCTGCAAAACTTTTGAGTTTGGTTTCTTCTCCTGAGGTTTCATCTGCCGCAGCGATGCCATGAGTTCTTTCATCTGCTCATTAATTTTGTCATCACGCTCCTCAGCGGTCTTCACTTCCTGGGTCAGCTTTTCTTCACGGGTTTTGATCGCTTTGCGAATGAGCTCAACTTCCTTCTTTGCCTTGTCAACTTTTGTGGCCGCCTCGACATGGCCAAACGGATCCAGCGTGGGCAACAACCAGATCAGCAGTGCAAGCACGCAGAGTACGCTCGCCTGCATTCCGATCGGTCGTTCAACTTTAAATGGGACGACGTTCGCGGGAACGATGTTCGCGGCGAGCCTGGTGGCGGATTGTTCAACCAACGGCTGATACTCACCGGCTGACGACGACAATGTTGCCAGTGTCAGAAACAGGTCGTCGGTCTTCGCGTGGACATCAACCGCTCGAGCGGCGGCCGATTTTTCCACACGACGATGAAACAGCCAGGCGGCAACTGCCGCTACGGCCGGAAAAACCAGCAACCATCCAAGCGGCTGCCTGGTTTCAGGCAACAATCCCAGCAACCGCACTGCCAGAACCGTGGCACACGCCAATATCAGGCCAGCCAGCGTCCACCCATGCAGAGCCCGGGCAAAGCTCGCTGCGCGAAGCCGTTGCTGGACCCGATTGAGCAATGTGACCGAAACGGGCTGATTTGACATTCTGAACTCCCGGAAATACCGGACGCGATTTCAATGAAACATGAAGGGCGTCCTGATAAACGCCTCGATTTCACGTCAATAGTCTACTTCTGTATCGACTGCCGATCAATCAGATCTTCCAAACGGTGAAGATTGTCTGACGTTTTCGCGGGATTTCACGAACAACAACCATCCCGCATGCGCACGCCGATGTCCACGTTATTCATGCCGCTCCAGCTTCCTCATTCCAGCGTTTGAGGTTTTCTGCGAGCACAGGATCTGAACAATCGTTCTTAAACAACGGCAGCAGGCTCACCTGGAGTTTCGAAATCTTCGATAACGAGCTCTGAAGCAGCTCCCGTTCCAGTAGTCCCTGCGATTCCAGGAATCGCATCCAGACTGGAATGAGTTCAAACGTTGCGATCGCCTGGTAGCGCTGTGGATTCATGAACTGAAGCAGTCCGGCGAGGTACCGGTCCAGTGTATCATGATCCGGACAGAGTACATTGGCGGGTGGTTTCGGCTTTGGCTTAGGTTTTCGCCGTGGATTGGTTATCGATTCAAGCAGGCTTTGCCGAGGTGCAAGCTTGCCAGCCGATCGCTCAACAAGGTATCGGAAGATATTCTCGCGCGCCAGCTTCGATTTTGTATATGAAATATCTTCGATCTTCCGGGCGTAATCCGCAAAAACATCCAGAAGTTTCGACAGCGCCGACCGGGATTCGGACGTTAATCCCTGATCGTGGTCATCGTCGGAATGTTCCCTGCGACGCGACACCGACACTTTGAAGTCGCTCAGCGATAATGTCTGAGTTGACTGTCCGCTGATCGACCCGGCGTATTCTGCAAAGCGTTCCGGATCAAGCTCTTCGAAATAGTAGCGGATCTCATCGAGCAGCGCAGAATCCTCGAGGTTCAGCACACCGGTTTGCTCAATACGCCTGAAAAGAACACAATCGGCTCCCCAGGAGGCATAGTTATCCTGCCCCCACAAAATGTTGTCTGACTGTTTGATCAAAGGCCATGCAATGTGACTGGCCTCAGACAATACTTCCAGCATCCCATGATAGGCCAGTTGATCAACGACCCGGCTGTAAAGGTCGATATCATCGCCCGCCAGTTCCGCCATTTGTTTCGCGAGCGTTTTCACCCGTTCAGGGTCATGGCTCGCGATCGCATTTGTAATCTGCCGACCCAGATAATACTTGCGGCTG
>JAGQQS010000841.1 GCA_020426105.1 Planctomycetaceae bacterium | reverse complement strand
ACCCGTCGCTCCGCCGACGGGATTAAATCGTGCTCAGGCAAATCACAATCCTGTTTATGGACAAGTCGTTAGTCTCCGGTCGTTTCCAATCCGGTCAAAGAGGTACATAGCCGATGAACCGTACTCACTCAGCAAACTCAGCGACTTCAACGATTGACCGCCGCAGATGGCTCCGGCAGACTGTCGGATTCGCGGCGATGCTGGCGGGGTCACGTCTGATCACGCCGAAAGCAGTGGCGGGAGAAACCGGAGCTCTTGCCGGAAAACGCGCTCAGATCGCGATTACGCTGGATCTCGAGATGAGCGCCCAATACCCGACGAAGGATCAGGTCCACTGGAATTACGAAAAGGGAAACCTCAACGAGGAGACTAAACGTTACGCCGTTGAGGCCGCGCGGCGCGTGAAGCAGGCCGGTGGCACTTTACACTTCTTTGTCGTGGGTCGCGTTTTCGAGCAGGAGAACACCGACTGGCTGCGTGAGATCGTTCAGACAGGTCATCCGGTTGGCAATCACACATACGATCACGTCAACGTAAAAGCGAAAACACCGGAAGACCTTCAATTCCGTTTCCGTCGCGCACCATGGCTTGTCGAGGGCAGAACGCCACACGATATTGTTGTGGAAAATATTCGACTGACCACCGAAGCGATGAAGAATCGTATCGGAGTTTCACCGACGGGGTTTCGCACGCCGGGCGGCTTCAATAATGGACTCCACGATGTTCCGGAAATCCAGCAGCTGCTGCTGGATCAGGGATATCGCTGGGTCAGCAGTTTGTATCCAGCGCACCAGGCGGACATCAGCAACGCGGCGAACTGGAACGATGTCCTGCAGGATATCGTTGCAAAACAGCAGAACTCGCAGCCGTTTGTCTATCCATCGGGACTCATCGAGATTCCAATGAGTCCGGTAAGTGATGTCACGGCGTTTCGCGCACACCAATGGAAGCTTGAACAGTTTCTGGAAGCTATCAGGGCTGCGGTCAGCTGGACGATCGATAACGGAGCGATGTTCGATTTTCTCGCGCATCCGTCGTGCCTGTATGTGACGGACCCGGAATTTCGTGCAATTGACCTGATCTGTGACCTTGTGCAAAATTCGGCCGGTCAGGCTGAATTTGCGGACCTTGAACGCATCGCTGAACGGACGACAGAATCGTTGCCGAAGTAGACTGACTTTCTGACTGCAGCATCTTTATTATTGACGAACACAGGAGCCACCAATGACGGGGAAACTCGTGGTCATAGCCGGTCCGGATCAGGGAAAAGTGTTTCCGATCGCTGATGGTCAGACACGCGTGTTGGGTCGCGGCGACGCGAGCGATACGTTGATCAACGACCCGCACATGTCTCGTGTTCATTGCCGGGTTCAGGCTGATGGTGGAATCATCCGGCTGATCGACGCCGGTGGCAGCAGTGGTACATTTTACCACGATCAGAAGATCCAGACCGTTGAATTGCCTCCGGGTGAAATGTTTCGTGCGGGCACTTCTGCGATCAGATATCAGCTTGACGTGTCAAATGTTAATGATGACTCCCCCACACAGCCTCCGCCGGATCAACAACCATCCCAGGCTGGCGGCAGCACGATTCCGCTGAGTGAACTCATCGGCACGACCCTGTCTCGTTATCGCCTCGATTCTATTATCGCGGAAGGTGCGACCAGCACCATATTCAAGGGCGTTGACCTTGAGAAAAACCGAGCTGTGGCGGTGAAAATCCTGAAGCCGAATGTGACTCGGGACGAAGAGCAGATGGAACGGTTTGTCCGCGCCATGAAAACAATGCTGCCGATCCGGCACAAAAATATCGTTCGATTATACTATGCCGGAAAAAAAGGCGGTCTCTGCTGGGCCGCGATGGAGTACATCGACGGTGAAAACCTGGCACACGTGATTTCCCGGATCGGCGTTCGGGGCATGCTGGACTGGAAAGAAGTGTTTCGCGTTGCCGTGGATGTGTGCCGGGCGCTCGATGAAAGTTATCGACATAAAATTCTGCATCGGAATGTAACTCCTACCAATATCCTGCGAAGGAACGCGGATAAAACCTGTCTGCTCGCAGATTTAATGCTGGCAAAAGCTCTGGAAGGCACACTGGCCAAACAGGTGACGCAGCCAGGCCAGATGTTGGGCGAGCTAGCTTATCTTTCTCCGGAACGAACGCGAGATGGTCTGGACGTGGATCATCGCTCTGACCTGTACAGTCTGGGAGCGACGCTCTACGCGCTGCTCACCGGGCAACCGCCGTTTGCCACTAAATCTCTGGTCGAACTGGTGCGCGACATTCGGGAAACGCAGCCAAAGGATCCCAAGAGCTTTCAACTGTCGATCAACGACGGATTCCGGGACGTCGTGATGCATTTGCTGCAGAAGCGTCCGGAAGATCGTTATCAGACACCGGACGCCATGATGCTGCAGCTGGAACGTATTGCGAACTACAACCAGATTCCGATGGATTGATCTGCCGGGTAATGCCTGGAAGCTGTTTGAAACGACAGAAACCGCGAATACCCGCTTCATCCATCCTGACGGCCGTGTTCTCACGATTGGGCGATGCTGAATTAACCGTTTAACCCGTGGCCGACAGGCCAGGCCGTTCCCAAAAACCTGGCCTGTCGGCCGCG
>JAGQQS010000840.1 GCA_020426105.1 Planctomycetaceae bacterium | reverse complement strand
TGTTTCGCTGGTCGGAAATTCATTCACTCCTGCAATTGTCAAAGCTCTGAACGCTGCGACCGCGGTCACAGTCGCAGATGCCGGACTGGTGCAGCGCAAAGACACAGTTGTAGTTTATTTTAATCAGGATGCCCTGAATCCTGCCTCGGCACAGAATCCGGCTTTTTATCGGCTGTACGATACCGGAGGAACGCTGACAACAGCCGATGATCTCCTTCTGCATCCCGCTGCAGTCACCTACGATTTGGCGTCCAATTCGGCGGTGCTGAAATTCGCTTCGGATCTGCCGACAGCCATCTATTCATTGAGGATCGGTTCCGACACGGAATCCACGGAACTGTTGTCGAGCGCGATCGATCTGGGCGAATTGACCACGAGCGTACCGGTACAATGGAACGGTGTCATCGGTGACTCGAACGCCGGGGCGAATGACGTCGATTTCTACAAATTTGTGCTGACGGCGTCGCAATCAGTAAGTTTTACGGCGACTCCCGTTGCCGGCGCAGACCTGGCTTTGCGACTGTTCAATAGCGCCGGAATTCAACAGGGGATCCGGAATGCAGGGGGTGTCGGAGCGGCTGAGACACTTGTGTCCGGGGTTCTGGGTGCCGGAACCTACTTCCTGGGTGTGAGCAGCAGCGGCAACGTCACCTACAATCCCGTCACCGGTGCGGGTGCTTCCGGCGGAACCACGACCGGTGCGTACAAGCTGACGTCGGGCAGCATCTTGATTTCGGATGACAATTCCAGTTTCGCAACCGCCAACAAGGTCGGCGTGCTGGGAGCCACCCAGCTGACAATCGATGCGCAGATCGAGCCACAGGGCATACCTTTGCCGCCGTACCCCGGAGGCATCGATGAACCATCGCATCGGGAAATTCCGATTTCGAGTGAGAACCACGTGGGTTCATCAGGCACGACACCTGCCGTCCCTGGTGCCATCGGCGTTGTGAACTATTACTTCGGTGACGTCTACGGGCAGGATCCGTTCGGCAACGTGCTCCACAACGCGATCACCGAACCTCAAAAGCTGCTTGCCCGCCAGATTATGGAACTTTGGTCTAAGCAGGCGGGTTTCGTCGCCAGAGAGACGACCAATTCCGGGCTTCAAATCGTGACGGGTGATTTACGCGCCGTAAGCCCGACGATACCTCCGAATGCGGCCGCGGGCATCGCAGGAGGCGGCAAAGCGATTGTCAATGGCAATGCGGACTATGGAGCCAGTGAGTATGGAGGAGCGTGGTTCAACATAGCGATTCATGAAATAGGCCACGCGCTGGGCCTTCCCCATGCCTATGACGCGGTGTCGGTGATGGGATCAGCCGGTGGCGAAGATTCAACCTCAACTGCCCCCGGACGGGAGCCGATCTACCCAACGGGTGTGGATATCGTGAACATTCAGCGGATCATACCACCGAATGCGACCGACATCGACTTGTATCAATTCACGCTGACGGAGGCAGGTGTATTCTCTGCAGAGACCGTGGCTGAAAGAGTCGCCAGCAATCTTGACAGCGTGCTGCGCCTGTATGACGGCAACAGGAATCTGATTGCGCAGAATGACAACTACTACAGTTCGGATGCCTTTATCGGCCTGCATCTGCAGCCGGGCACGTATTACATCGGCGTCAGCAGTACGGGAAATGCTGATTACGATCCAGCGATTTCAGATACCGGTTTTGGTGGCACAACGGATGGCGCGTATCAGTTGAAACTGAATTTTGATCCAGTGGCCACCAGCGTGATGGTGGACGCGACTGGCACGGAATTCGACGGCAACGCGGACGGTGAGGCGGGTGGCGAATACGAATTCTGGTTTCGCTCGGCGAACACGATTGTGGTTGACAAGAACGTTGCTGGTGTCGGCTCAGGAACAATCGGGGCGCCCTACAGTAAGATATCCGATGCGATCAGCGCGGCGGCACTGACTCCGGGCAGTATTATACGCGTTGTTGGGAATGGCGGAGCCGACGGAAATGACCTGACAGCGGCGGATGCAAAGCCCTATCTGGTGGGAACCGCATTGTCTGGAAGTACGCAGATGACGCTGGGTGACGGAGCAACGCTGGAAGTTCCCAAAGACACCACGCTGATGATCGATGCCGGTGCCGTTATCAAATTGATGTCGGCCAACATTGATGCGGGAACGTCTGCGGTAGGTACTGATCGCAGCAATGGAGCAATTCAGATTCTGGGAACTCCGGGTCGGCCGGTCTATTTGACTTCGTTTCTCGATGATTCGCGGGGTGGTGACAGTGACGGCGTGACCGATCCGAAGGATCTCAAAGGCGGCAACTGGGGCGGAGTCGTATTCCGCGATACTTCGGATTACGAATCCGAGGGCATCTTTCTGAACAACGTCAACAAAGCCCACATCAAATATGGTGGCGGTCTGGTATCCGTGAATTCGGTGACGACTGTTTATACACCCATCCATCTTGATACCGCTCGCCCGACAATTACGTTCAACACGATCACGAACAGTGCTGCAGCGGCGGTTTCGGCGAACCCCAATTCTTTTGACGATTCGCTGAACCGAATCGGGCCGGACATTCATGGCAATCTGCTGACGAACAACAGTATCAATGGTTTGAATGTTCGTATCCGCACTCTGCTGGGCAAGCCCATCGACACGCTGGATGTTAATGCCCGGTTCGATGACACAGACATCGTGCACGTGATCTCGGAGAACCTGATCATCACCGGTAGCGCTGGCGGACCGTTGAACGGTGTGCCTCGGTTGAGTGGTCGCCTGGCAATTGATCCGGGGACCATTGTAAAACTTCAGCGTTCTCGTATTGAGAACCAGATCGGGAATGCCAACGTCATCGCAGAAGGAACCGTCGAGCGTCCAATTGTCTTCACGTCACTGCTCGACGATCAGTATGGCGTCGGCGGAACGTTTGATACGACGAACAACGGGTCTCTGGCGATCGCAACACCCGGAAGCTGGGGCGGAGTTTTTCTCGGGCCGACATCCAATGGCAGCATCGATCATGCGATCCTGCGGTACGGTGGCGGTTCGACACCAATCGAGGGAGATTCCAACGAATTCAGCGTGATTGAAGTTCATCAGGCGGCATTCCGGCTCACCAATTCCCGTCTGGAATTCAATGCCGGTGGCGTGGGACCGGACGGCTTGGATGTGTCGAGGAACGGGCGCGGAGCCAACAGTCAGGCAACGGTTTTTGTCCGTGGCGCCCAGCCGACGATTGTTGGAAACCAGTTCCGCAATAATAGCTCCCAGGGCAGTTTTCTCATCAGCATTGATGTCAACTCGCTCAATTCCTTTGAGCATCCGGATGCTGGTCGCAGCACGGGCCGGATCGAGCGATTCTCGGAGTTCGATGACAATCTGGGCGCACTGATCAGAAACAACCTGATGCAGAACAATGGCATCAACGGGATGGAAGTTCGTGGAGGCACACTTGAGACGCAGGTTGTCTGGGACGACACCGATATTGTGCATGTTCTGCGCGACGAAATTTATGACCCAAACCTGCAGACTTATGGCGGAATTCGCCTGCAGAGTTCAAAGACGGCCAGCCTGGTCGTCAAGCTGGAGGGGGCCACAGCTGGATTTACCGCGGGCGGCACACCACTCGAAATCGACGACCGGATCGGCGGCACAGTGCAAATTGTCGGCACACCAGGATTTCCAGTGGTGCTGACTTCGCTGTATGACGACTCCGTCGGTGCCGGATTCGATCTGAACGGTTTTCCCGTGATGGATACGAATAATGACGGAATCGACCTGCACAACAATGCCAATCCAATGGTCCTTACGCCGGATGGTCTCGATGACAGGACGGGTGCGGCTTTTACGGGAACATATGCGGGGCCTGGCGACTGGCGGAGCATCAAACTGACGCAATCCAGTAATGACCGAAACGTCCGCATTGTCAACGAATCCGAAGCGGCACTGAGCGCCGGACAGGACACCAACCGCAATCCTCTGGCTGCGGAGCTGCTGGGCACGCTGGCACCGAACGACAAGAGGTGTGACGATAATCGACCCGTAGGATTTGAAGTGCATGGACACATCAGTCCGGACACACCGACGGATGTTGATACCTACAGCTTCAAGGCCGATGCAGGTACGGAAGTCTGGATCGATCTGGATCGCACGTCGAGCCATCTGGACAGTGTGCTGGAACTGGTGCTGTCAACTGGTGCCGTGATCGCCCGATCTGACAACGGCGTTCTGAGTGGTCTGGCATTGTCATTGCAGAAAGACCGGGCACTTGGCGGCGACTACTATACACAGAATCATTTTGATGAAGGTCTCCGAGTCGTCCTGCCGGGGACGGCAGGCGTCGAGGGGACGTACTTTGTCCGTGTCCGCAGCAAGGGGGGACTGACATCCGGAGCGTACCAGCTTCAGGTGCGGGTGAATCAACGCGATGACCTTCCTGGATCGACGGTGCGATATGCGGATATTCGGTTCGCCACAAACGGCATTGAGATGTACGGTTTGCCAGCTCACTCTCCATTGACGGGTGAAGCGTCTGAGGCCAATCAGACGAACGACGTGAACAACAGTTTTGGGGGCAGTGAGTTCATCGGTAATCTGCTGGCGAGTGATCGCAACACAATCAGTGTGAGCGGCAATCTGCAGTCGGCGACGGATGTGGATTTCTTCACATTTCAGGTGGATTACCAATTCATCCAGGCAATTGCCGGCGTCAACAACGGCGGAAAATCCTGGGCCACAATATTCGATATCGACTACGCGGACGGTCTGTCTCGCCCGGATACGATTTTGTCGGTCTATGATGAATCCGGCAATCTCCTGTTCGTCAGCCGGGATTCTGACGTGGTCGATGATCAGCCGGCACCGGGTGCCGGACAGAATGTCAATGATCTGTCTCGCGGTACCGTCGGGAAGCTGGATCCATTCCTCGGAACCGTGGCGTTGCCGGAAGGCGATGGCAAGACATACTACGTGGCCGTATCCTCCAATGGTCGCATGCCAGCCGAACTAAACCAGACATTTATCGCGAATCCGGCAGACCCGCTGGCTCGACTGGAGCCCGTGAATTCCCTGCGCAGAATTGTCGAAGACCACATCGGGCTCCAGGGATACAGTACGGTTATCACCTCCGCAGGGGCTACACCATCTTTCCCAAGGGTACTTCCGGACCTGACCAGTGGTTTGTTCGATATCACGAATGCCACGACCCTGAGCACCACTGTCAAGCCGTTTACGCTTGCGGATGTTTCGCTCTATTCGGCCACCGGCGGCAGCAACTCGCTGTCCATTCGGAATGCTTTCACAGGAGGAGCAGTCGTCAACGGGATCGGCGGTTCGGATTTCAATGATATCGCGATGCGGCCGGACGGAGTGTTATTCGGTACGTTCGCGAATTCGGGCTCGACTGCCCGGATTGATCCGCTGACGGGTGCTCAGAGCGGGGGAGGTGCGAGTGGTATTCCCATGGCTACGGGTACACCGGATTTTGGCGGAATGGCTTTCCGACGAACTCCGGAAGTCACTACCGGAAATTATGAGTTGTTCGTTGCCAACAATAGCGACTGGGATCAGAACGGTAATGCTGCCGATGGGAATGAAGCGGGTCCTGCACTCTGGCGTTTAAATCCGGATACTGGCGCATTGATTGACGAAGACACCAGCACCCTCGCGACTGGAAATCAACCGGTCGGAACATTGCCAGCGGGCGCCATCATCACGGGGCTGGCGTTTGACGCCCCAAATGGAAGCACGCTGTTTGCCGTGGACTCAGTCGGTCGCATCTGGAAGACCACTGTCGGCGGCACTCAGGCGAGCCGTAGTATTCCGACTGTAGGGGCGTGGGCTCAGGTACCGATCACTGGCGGCACGGGTCCGGCGGGATTCAGTGGTCTGACGCCTGGTCCTCAAAACGTTCAGAACGGTGCCTATTCGCAAATGCTCTTTGCGAGTGGCGCGGACGGTCGTTTGTATGCGTTTAATCAGGCGGGGGTGCTGCAGTCGATCTTTGATACAAACAATGACGGCGTGGCCGACAGCACTTCAGCAGCTTACCAGACCGGCACACGCGGTCTGGCCTTTTCACAACTGGATTTTAATCTGTGGCATCCAACTCTGAAGCGAACAGACGATGCCGGGCACGGCATCAATGAGGCTCCGGACAATAGCCGGCTGCCTGACAGGATATATCGGACCATTAATGGCAATCTCAAGAATGAAAGCGAAGGTGGTGCCAGCTTCTATTTTGGACTGGAACAA
>JAGQQS010000839.1:2487-2803 GCA_020426105.1 Planctomycetaceae bacterium | reverse complement strand
TGGTGCGCAGCCGCGTGCGGGGCATTTGGCTATTGGTTCCTGACCCCTTTTCTAAGCTTGACCAGTAGTTTATCCCGGAACAACTCAGCAAGGCACGCCATGATTCGGATCACCGGCGGAAAGATTTACGACCCCGCCAGCGGTATCAACGGTGAAGTTCGCGATTTGTGTATCGAAGGCGGCAAGTTTGTGTCGTCCGTTATTGGCGGTCGCACGATCGATGCCACAGGGATGATTATATTTCCAGGCGGTGTTGACGTGCATACGCATGTCGCCGGTGGATCCATCAACTTTGCCCGCGCGATGACGCCGGAAG
>JAGQQS010000839.1:0-2402 GCA_020426105.1 Planctomycetaceae bacterium | reverse complement strand
TTCGCGACAGGTTATCTCTACGCCGGAATGGGCTGGACGACGGTCAACGAAGCGGCCGTTCCCGTGCTGTCTGCTCGACATACACACGAAGAACTGCACGACATCCCGATTCTGGACAAGAGCAGTTGCGTACTCATGGCGAACAACGAAATCCTGCTCGACCTGCTGGAAGCCGGAGAATACGAACGCGCCAAAGATGTGGTCGCGTGGCATATCTGGGCGGCCAAAGCGTATGGCGTCAAGGCCGTTAATCCCGGCGGCGTGGCCGCATGGAAATGGGGCAAAGACGCGAAGCAACTCACCGATCCCATCGAAGGCTATCACAGTATTACTCCCGGCACGATTATCGGCGGACTGGCGCAGATGATCGATGAACTCGGTCTCCCGCATCCGATGCATCTGCACTGCAACAATCTGGGTGCCCCCGGCAACGTGTGGACCACCCTCGAAACGATGAAACTCCTGGAAGGCCGTCGGGCTCATATCGCCCATTTGCAGTATCACGCATACGGCGGTGACGACTGGGATACGATGAAATCCGCCTCGGCCGAAGTCGCTGAATACTTCAATGCCCACCCGAACATGACAACGGATGCTGGCGCCGTACTGTTCGGGGACACCGTAACGATCACCGCGGACGGACCATGGCAACATCTGCTGTATAAACTCACCGGCCGCAAATGGGGCAATCTGGACGTCGAAAATGAAACTGGCTGCGGCATTGTGCCGTATACTTATCGTCCCAGTAATCTCGTCAATTCCATTCAGTGGGCCGTCGGTCTGGAATTGCTGCTGCTGATCAATGATCCCTGGCGAGTTTTTCTGTCCACTGATCATCCGAACGGCGCCTGTTTCTGGCGCTATCCTGAAATCATTCAGCTGCTCATGAGCCACGATTTTCGCCAGGACTGCATGAAAAAACTCAGCCCGATTGCCCGCGAACGTATTACACTTCCGGATATCGATCGCGAGTACACGCTTTACGAAATCGCGACGATCACATCCGCCGGACCTGCACGAGCCCTGGGCCTGACTTCCAAAGGCAGCCTTGCCATTGGAGCCGATGCGGATGTCGTGATCTACGAAGAAGAAAAAGACATCGCGAAAATGTTCGGCCACCCGCGATATGTGCTCAAAGGCGGCGAAGTTGTAATCGAAGACGGAGACATCCGGGCCACACCGGAAGGCCGCGAGTTTATGGTGAAACCGGCCTTCAACCCGGATATCGAAAGCTTTCTGAAGCCGAGGTTCGAGGACGTTTATACAATGTCGTTCGAGAATTATCCCGTAGAGATCGAACGCATCGAACATGCCGAAGTGCGTGATTGCATTGACGTCTGAGTGAATTGGCGGCCGTCATCGGTTCCCTTGCGAAATCCTCATGTCCAAAGTCGAATGACCCATGAACCCGATTATCCTCACCCTCAAATCGTCACCGACCGTCCCGCTTGAAGCAGAAACTGTAACCCCCGACGCGTTCGTGAATATGTCCCACGAACAGATTTGCGGGAGTCTCGTGTATCATGGCAAACGTCAGTGTCGGCTCGACGATTTTTTTGAAGTGAGCGGTGAATTCAGCGACTCGATTGAAATGCACGGAGATTTGCATCGAGTCAAGCTGCTTGGCAAAGGGATGAGTCGCGGGCAGATCAAAGTCCATGGCAATGTCGGGATGCATCTGGGGGCCGGTATGCGGGGCGGGCGGATAGAAGTGTCCGGAGATGCCGGCGACTGGATCGGCGCGGAGATGGTTAACGGTTTGATCCAGGTCCACGGCAACGCGGGCGGACAAATCGGAGCCGCCTATCGCGGCAGTCTGCGGGGGATGACCAACGGGACGATCATCATCGGCGGTACCGCGGGGCTGGAAGTAGGCATGCGCATGCGGCGTGGCACCATTGTGGTGGTCGGCAAAGTTCGCGACTTCTGCGGCCTGCAAATGAAAGGTGGCACGATCATTCTGATGAGTGGCGCAGAAATCCGTACCGGGGCGTGGATGGTGCGTGGCACCATATTGTCGCTGGAACCGCTTCCGTTGATGCCGACATTCTCACCCTCAGGTTGCTACAATCCGACGTTCGTGGATCTCTATGCCCGGGAACTGCGGAACTACGGCATCTCACTGCCGAATCATCCATCCAGCGGATCCTGGAGCCGCCACTGCGGGGACTCCTCGATACCCGGGAAAGGTGAGATTCTGGTCTGGAATCCGGCATAGAGCCTCCGAAAATGGGTCAGGAACCAAGAGTGCGCAGCACCCTGCGGGCCATTTGGCTATTGGTTCCTGACCCCTTTTCGGTTCAACGACAAATGAAGTGCACAGCACAGAATCCAGAGAATTAATTCGTGGAGACGAACACAGTACAGATTGGGGCGACGCCGAGTTCGGAAGAGTCGATGGA
>JAGQQS010000838.1 GCA_020426105.1 Planctomycetaceae bacterium | reverse complement strand
CGACCGATGCTTGTCAGGTCCGGGCCCAGTCTTCCACCACCATAACCCAGCTTATGGCAGGCATTGCAGGCTGCCTTTTTACTCATAAACACTTCGTGCCCCCGTCGGGTGTCGCCTTCCGGCAATGTACGCAACATCGATTCCAGCATGGCCGTCTGTTCTTCCAGACTGGCATTCAGGAGTCGTTGCAGCTTCTGACCTTCCGTTTGCACCGACGCCGGATATTTTTTGAGCAGCTGACCGATCAGATCAGCTCGCAGTCCACGCAGCCCTTTGGAGTCAGTCAGGGTTGCCAGCAATTTCCTGCCGAATTCTTCGGATCCATCACGTTCAAACGCAGGTAACAATTTCGGAAGATCCATAGGACCCACATGTTTTGCCGCCGCGAGCAACGTCTCCAGTTGTTCGGCTGTGAGTGCCGCCGAAGCCAGGCAGTTACTGGCCGTGGTCCGATCATTCAAAGCTTGTTCATCGGTGATCATCGAAAGCAACAGCCGGAATGTCCCTGCATCAACCGTTCGATTGGGGCCAGCGGCACTGAGCGCCGCCAGACGGGTCTCCGGGGGCAACGAAGTTTTTGCTGCCACACTGGCCAGTGTCTGCTGCAACTCAGGATGTCCTTCTTTGGGAAGTGGCAGATTGCGAATTGCGGCCACGATGGCTGGAATAAGTGAATCATCCGCCCCTGACAGCTGCGTGTTGAGCGTATTCAGCCACGCTGTCGGAGTTGATGTCAGCGCTGCACGCTCAATTGCGGTCAGACACAGTTTCATCGCTTCAGGGTGATTCATGTCAAGATGCCGCACCAGCAAAGTCTGGATTTCCGGAGACTCCGCCAGTGATGCGAGCAGGTCCGTTGTCAATTCGGCTTCGTCTGTCGCCAGCGATTGTGCTTTTTTGAGTCGTCCCTCAAAGTATTCCGCAAGTGCAACGCCCCAGTCGGGGTGGCGTCGCACAATCCAGACCGCGGTGGATCTCAATGCTGAATCTTTGGCATTCATGCGGGACAGGACATCTTCGGCAGTCACGCCACCCTCGTGCATCTGATCCAGTGCGACAAGTGCGGCCCGCTGGATTTTCGGGGAATCTGAATCAAGTCCCGTCCGAAGATTTTCCATGGCTCCAATTTCGATCAGGGCGTAAATGCCCGAGTGTTCGCGAATTCGTTCGCTGGCATCTGCAGGAGCACCAGATCCGTCATGCGCAGTTGACTTCAGCGTTCCCAAAATCTTCAAAACGTCGGCGACACTCCCGGGGTCACCAATCCGGCCGACCGCTTCCATGGCGGCGCGGGCCGGACCAGCATCGGACGAAGCGGCAATTTGCAGCAACTGCGGCAGCGATCCTGTGTCCCGCCACAGTCCTGCTGAGTGTGCTGCTGCCTGACGCACCGAAGGATCCGGATCGCTCAACGCGGCGGCAACGGCCTTCCGTGCGGCTTCGGCATCGATACCGGCCAGAGCCCACACAGCCCTGCCCCGCACGCTTGCCAAGGCATGTCCGGATGCCAGGCTGGACAGCGCGGCAACGGCCTCCGCGCCCCGGGACCGCAGGATCGCAGTTGCGCGCCGCTGGACGAAAAGCCGATCGTCGGCAAGATATCCAGCCAGCGTCACGTGATCGTTCGTGGTCCAGTCGATTTGTGCACCCAGCGGATCCGCAACAGACTTTGTTCCGGTCCTGCGAACGCGATAGATAGCACCCAGCACGTCTGGTTTTGCCAGCTGAGAAGTCGGGCAACAGACCTTGTACCAGCCTCCAGTGTCCACGACTAAAAGACTTCCGTCAGCGTCTTCGAAGACATCTGTGGGATGAAAATCCGGATGATCACACGCTAAAAAATCTGTGTCGACTGTATCAAAGGTCGGTCCGTTCGCGACCAGTTCATGTCGAACGACTTTATGCAGATTGAAATAACAGGCGAACAGATTGTCTGTCACTTCTCCATCGAACAATGCAGTGCTGCCCGCGATCAGGCCACAGGGCGCTGCGGCGCCCTGATGATTGAGAACCGGCATCACATCACCGGTCATGGCATGTTCGAAAATTGAATTGTGTTTTTTCCCGTAGACACCTCCGTAGATGGCGTGAATCAGTCCATCACGACGGCCCGCTTCAGGGAACTGGAAAAACGTGCAGCTGAGGAACCGTTCACCGTTCGAGTGGAACGCAACATTCACCGGATTGTCCATGCCCCCGGTCAGCACGACTTCCATTTCAGAGCCATCCGGCCGCGCGCGGAAAATGTGCGCCGAATGAGTCACAAAGCTGGACTTGTTGGCCAGCGCATGTTTCTGCTCCGCGAACGCTCCTTTGCACCAGTAGAGTCGTCCATCGTGACCGAGATAGGGGCCGTGCAGATCGTTTCCACAACCCGTAAGTGTCGTACCATCAAACCAGACCTCACGCTTTTCAGCCTGACCATCGTCATCTGAGTCAGTGAACTTCCAGATTTCAGGAGGAGCTGCCACGTAAAGAGACCCGTTATGCCACAGACAGCCCTCAGGAAACATCAGCTTGTCGGCGAACAGAGTGCTGCGATCATAGACCCCGTCACCGTCAGTATCTTCCAGCCGTCGGATGCTGTGTGGCTTGGCAGCAAGTTGTTGTTCCGCACGTTCTGTCATGCCTCCGGAATCTGTGACATACAGACGGCCTTTTTCATCTCTGGCCAAAGCAATCGGGCGTGCCGCCAGATCCGGCCCAGCGGCCAGCTCCACTTCAAAACCATCGGCGACTCGAAGCGTTCGCGAGCCAATCACCGTCTCGCCAGCCTGAACATGGCCCGACAACAGGATTGCCCCCAGAAACAGTGTGAAATATCGATTCATTGACGTTGCCCTTCATCGGTCCGCCGTTGAACACCGGCATGGAATATCTACTTCGATTGGGAAGAACTGAGGCAATGAGGGGCGAGCGGGGAACGTAAGTCCCCGGATTTGTGCGTCTCTCCACAAAACTTATCAGGGGATGAACATCCGCCGCTGGCCAATGCGTCAGTTACGACCGCCTGTAAATATAGCAAACGGTCACCGTTCGTTGAATCGTCCGATGTCAGGGAAAAAGGTGGCCGTCAGCTTGAGGTTCGGAAAAGTGCTGACATACTTCCGGACTGCCTGTGTCCTGAATGACCGTATTCAGTTCGTTGACTCAGGGTAACCGCATCTTAGAGAGACGATTCTGCAATCATGTCCAGGCTTGAAATTGTCCCCCATCCCCACCCGGCACTTCGCTGGAAATCCAAAGAAGTCTCTCGAATCGACGACGAACTTCGGGCAATGGTGGCGGAAATGTTCGAACTCATGTACTCGGCTCGTGGCATCGGCCTCGCTGCCAACCAGGTGGCACTTCCATACCGGCTGTTCGTGATTAATCCATCCGGCGATAAAGCTGAAAAAGATCAGGAAATCGTCTTCATTAATCCTCAGATCACACGAAAGAACGGCAGTGAAACTGATGAGGAAGGCTGTCTGAGTCTTCCCGAGATCTATGGCCCGGTAACTCGTGCTACAAAAATTGTGGTCGATGCTTTCGACCTGAATGGGCAGCAGTTCGAACTTGAACTGGAGGATCTGCATGCTCGTGTCGTACAGCACGAATATGATCATGTCGAAGGCGTCATGTTCACTGACCGGGTGGCTTCCGAGGAATTGCAGAAGATTCAGCCTTTAATCAGTGATCTCGAGCTTCAATTTCGCAATCGTCAGAAGGAAGGCACGATCGAGTCGGACGAACAGCTCAGGAAAAAACTCCTGGCACTCGAAAAAGCAAGATAGCTCAGTCCAATGGTCGACGACGTCTGGACCCGTCCGGAATGAACTCAGACTTGCGACGAACTGCGACTCCTGAGGACTTTCCCATAATCAATTTCGCATTTTTGCGCTGACGAAATCTCCAACGTTGCAAAATCCCGTCGGCGGAGCGACGGGTGTACAGTACACCCGTCGCTC
>JAGQQS010000046.1 GCA_020426105.1 Planctomycetaceae bacterium | reverse complement strand
TCGCTGGTCGACTCGTCAGCTTTGCCAGACATTATGCGTTCGCGCTGCTGTCCAGAGCGGCCGATCCCGCATAAAGCAAAACCCGTGATGCAGGCATTTCCTTTTAGAAATCCGTGTCGAGCGTTTTTTGTGCCCCCATCGATAATCTGCGTCCGCTGAAATGAACGGACTCATTGGCTTTGCCGCCGCCAAGCTCCAATTGCAGGAAAATCTTTCAGAGGACAAGAATATGTCAACCGCTCCAGTTCAGTCTCAAGGATCAACTCAGATCGAGGACTCCGGTGCCCCCGGATCACCAGAAACCATTCCCACCGTGGCCCCAACCGTATCCACCAGCCTCTGGCGAACGGCAATGAAACAGATCGATCTCGTGCTGGAGAAGTTCGCAACGTTCGTTTTGCCCGTCCTGAGCGTCGCGGCGCTGGTAATTGTCGGGTTCAATTGGTGGACAGCCCCGGCACATCTTTCGAAAAAAGACATCGACCGCGCAGTAGAGTTGCACAAGGCGGTGGACTTGAACAGGGACTGGCAGCCACTGGATTTCAACGCGATCAAGGGCATCATACCGCTCGAAAAGGCCCAGACATTCCGGTAATCAGGCTTCCCCGGTGTACTGCATCCTTGATCACAAATGGAGTTTAACCGTGAGTAATGAAAGCGTATTGACAAGAGAAGCCGCTGAACGATACCTGCGCGAATCCTATTTCCTTGGCGATTTCACTGACATTGAGGTTGAAGCCGCCGTAGTGCTGGCGAACTGCGAGGGCTATCTGAGTCTCAACGGACTGTCAACGCTCTCGGCTTCTGCTGCGGCAGCCCTGGCGAAGTGTAAAGGCTCCAGCCTGCATCTCGACGGATTGCAGGCACTATCGGTTTCCACAGCAGAGGAGTTGGCGAAATACAAAGGAAGTCTGCGTCTTTGCGGCTTGACTTCTCTGTCGGAAGAGGCGGCGAGAGCGTTAGCGATGCACGCTGGTTACGAACTTAATCTCGACGGTCTGAAAACGATCTCGGACGCTGCCGCTCAGGCGTTGGCAAAGCACCAGGGCCATCTGCGTCTCGGCGGCTTGACATCCCTGTCGGACCTAACGGCATGGGCGTTGGCAAAGGGTAGCTGCAAACTTTGCCTGGACGGTCTGACAAAGCTGTCCAACGATCGGGGAAACATCGCCCTGGCTGAGAAGCTGGCGAAGCAGTGGGCCAGTCTGGAGCTCTTCAAACTGACCACGATATCAGATGCCGCTGCTGCGGCATTTGCGAAGCACAGCAGCCGGATAACTCTCTCCAGCCTGACGAATCTGTCTGGCACCGCGGGACATGTTGCCCTGGCTGAAGCATTGACGAAGAATCGAGACGACCTGTGTCTTCTCGACCTGACAACTCTGTCGGTAGCTGCCGCCAAGGCACTGGCCAAACAATGTGGTTTTCTCACGCTCGGTTTGACGGCGCTGAACGACGCCCTGGCTGAGGCGTTGGCGCTGCACGAAGGGTTTTTAGATCTATGCAGCCTGACCACTCTTTCAGACTCCGCCGCAGAGGCGCTGGGAAAACACTCAGGCCATTTGCAGCTGAATGGCCTCACAACTCTCTCCGACGTTGCCGCTTCAGCGCTGGCCAGGCACGAAGACTCATTGGTGCTTAACGGCCTGACAACGCTATCGGACACTCCGGGACATATTGCCCTGGCTGAGAAACTGGCAAAGCAGACGCCCTGGCTCCATTTGAATGGCCTGACAACGCTGTCGGACGCTGCCGCCGAGGCACTGGCATGGCACGATGGCCAACTAGGCCTCGACGGTCTCACGACGCTGACAGACACTGCCGCTGTCGCGTTGGCAAAACAACGAGGCGAGCTAAGCCTGAATGGCCTAACGACGCTATCGGATGCCGCTGCCGAGGCATTGGCGAAGCGCCTGAATTGGTTGCAGCTCAGAAGCCTGACATCCCTGTCGGACAATGCTGCAAAGGCGCTGGCGCGGTCAGAGGGGCCATTAATCATTTCGCTTGAAAAGCTCCCTGAGTCTCCCGCAGCGATCCTCCGAACAAATCCAAAGATTGCGTAATACAACCCGAGCTGACTCGGTCCCGCCTGAGAGGAAACGCGTGTAGCAGATGGATTGTTCAAGTTCCTGCCGACAAATGAAGGGGGATCCGAACCAACAGCGAAGTATTTCGCTGCCACCCATCGCGCACGCGGCAAAGAATTACATGGTGTCGCCCTGGCGCGACGAGTGCTCTGAGAAGTCATCCGTTTGGGTCGAACCGTAATTGTTGGGCCTCCGTCTCACCGATCTCGTGGAAGCGGCGTTTTCTCGATTCCATTTCAACAGTCTGTTTTGTCAGTCGTTTCCGGGCGCAGATGAGTCATCTCCGGCCTGGGTTCAAAGTGCGGACATTCTGTGTGGCAAGGGACGAAGGCACTATCGTGGAGAGACTCGGCTGAGATCCCACGTATCCGCTCGGCGGCGACCAAAAGTGGTCAGCTTCTTGACAGTGAGTTCAGCTTGACCCGTTTCCTGGTTGCAAACGTGAATGCCGGCTCCGAACATCGGTTGATGCTTGGAGGCCATGGCGAATATCCGACCGACAGAATCATACTCTGCGTAGTCAACCGCAGAGTCCATCGCTGTGGTGGATGCTAAGTGGATGACGGACGATGCGGACACGCTGAGGGCAATCGCTGGCGCGCTGATCACACCGGCAATTGTCAGCACGAGTGAACTCGGCCTCGTTCCGAACTGTGCCAGCGTCCCACTGATGACAATCAAGAAACCGACCGAGACGAACACGGAATTGATGCTCGTGAGCGTAATCCCCCAGGGAGCTGCGTTGAGAACGCCAAACCACAGGTAGGACAGCGGAAGTATCTCAGATTCGCCGACTTGCACGCCGACAAGAAACAATCCGGCGATCGACAGGCCGAGCAACACTTTGATCCATCCCAGCTTGCGGGACGGCATCGCGCTGAGGGCATCCCGAAGCAGTGCCTTTTGCAACGGTATCGACCCTCGCAGTAATACCGCCGATCCGACAGCCAGCGCCAGTAGTTGCAGAGCGGCTTCGGGATTGCGTCTCAACGCTCCCAATCCGGCAATTCCAGCAACGACGCAGAGCAGTGCGCACGAATACCGGAGAAGATTAAACAGGAGCCACATCGTTTCCGCGGACATCGCTGGCGGAATGTTCGCTTGTAGCTCAGATGGTGGTGACTGCGAGTCAGTCATGTCGCTGTCGCTCATAACCTGTCTTCAAAAGACCATGACTTGAGACATTCGCTACCACTCCGGGGTTGAGCCACCAGAGCCGAAACCGGCGGGACCGTAGCAATGTCCAAAACGGATTGTCCCAGCGATGTGTCGGACGGGCAATAGAAGATTCTGCGTCCGCTGCTGCCAGCGGCCCGACCGCTGGGGCGGCCGACACTGGATCGACGGTGGGTCTTGAACGCAATTCTTTATGTGCTGTCGACCGGTTGCCAATGGCGGGCCTTTCCGAGCGATTTCCTCCAGCGGTCGAGTGTGTACACCGTATTCCGACGTTGGTGACTCGATGGGACCTGAGAACGCATTCACGCCGTGCTGCGCGGTCGCGTCGGGCGGGCCGCCGGTAAACAACCGACGCCGCCGCGACAGTCCGGATTCGTACAGGTTGCACGCAAATCGACTCCCGTCATTCCATCCTGAGTTGTCCCGATGAGTTTGCATCTGACCGCAGCCCAAACTCGTTTTTGCGCCCCCAAAACAGCCCCGACTCGTATGCGCAGAGGCTGCAATCCCGACGATTCAGGCAGTGCCGGTTCCTGTGAGCATCTGACGTATCTTGTGGTATTTTTCTAACGCGAGCCTCAGAATCAGCCGCAATTGTTCAACGTCCTGCCCACCGGAAGCGTTCCATAGACAAATTCTCCAGCAGGCAGATCACGCTTCAGAGCCACCTCGCTCAAGAGGCCCCAGGATTCGACGCCGATGGTTGCCCGCAGTGCAGGATCGAGGATGGGGCCGAGTAGTGTTGCCGTTCTTCTATGGTTGCTGGCTCGGATGTAAACAGGACCGGCGAGAAACCCGCCCACCATGAGGACAAATCCGACGCTGAGGACCACAAAGTTCCGCAGCGAGCCTGTGCCGTCCAGAAATAATCCCAGCGGAGACAGAACGATCGGACCGATGAACAGCCAGCCAACCATCGCCCCAACAATTAGTAGCCGTCGCTGCTTTGTTCGGTGAACTCTTGCGGCACAACCGTCGCAGTGCTTACACCGAAAATTTGCTGCGCGAAATGAAGATTTGACTGAACCGAGACCCGCAGAGACCGATTGTTGCGTCACACAGAGATACCTGGGGCCGACGTTTGGTCCTTTTTTTTCCGCAAAGCTCGCACACAGTGGAGTCCTCTGTCATCTGAACTTCCTCTCGGTGAAAGGCCGCTTTTCTAAAGGGATACGATCACACCGTGATCGGCTCTGTTTTCTGCGTCGTTGTGAGTCAAGCCCTGTGCGGTGTTTCCAGCGGCGATGTCAACCATTCAGAATCTTTGCTCGGTCACATCGAGCCGGATCGCCAGCACATACTTGTTGCCGCTGCCAAACATGGGTTGAGCTGTAACAGGGGCAGCAGACTGACTCCCGGACAATCGACTCGTATTGTGGTCACGCCCGATTTCACGATGATTGGTTATCAATCGATCTCTTTGGCAGGGCCCCCGCAATCGACGACTGATTGTGAGGTTACATTAACGAACTGTTTGCGCATCAGCATGATGAGCACAATCGTCACCAGTCCCAGGAAATTGTTATCGAGCAGCAGCCAGAGCAAACCGACGATCATACCGGACCAGAAAATCCATCGTGGATGCGTTCTCACCCGAGCCAGAAAAACCTGCTGCAGGAACAGAATAAGTCCAAACCGACCAATCAGGAGCGCGAAACGATCCTGCTGCTGCGCCAGTTGCACCATGTCATCGATACTTTCAGGCTCCGACAATTCCTCACGAATACCACTCATCCATACGGATTCAATTGCTGCATTGATTGGTACAGCCGATTGTAACAACAGGCTGAGCCATATGAGCAGATTGCGGGGCTGTGCACGAAACGATTCCGTAAACATTGATTGTCTTTCCGCAGTGAATTCAACCTGCTGCAGGCTAGAAACCTGTCAGACCTCGGACGGGATTTAAGGACTGGCAGGCCTGTTCCGACCGCGAAAACTCAGGACAACAGCGATAAGGATTGACAGTGCCCCGCCGACAAAACACTTTGAACCCCAATGACCAAGCCAGAACTTCCACACATGAGTTTTGACGACAGCCGGGTCTGTCTCCAGCAGGAAGAACGGCACGCTTGCTTCCGCTTCGCGTGTCTCAAGATTTTCAGATTCACGGGGAAACACGATTCCGACGAATTCCTCTTTGTTCGCCGCGGAGGGAAACCGTGTTACATCACACCTGGCAGAGGTCAGCCAGATACGATGGGACGATTCCGGAACTGAAAGATAAAAGGGCAGGTCGGTTACAAATTCACGGGTCTCCTGGCTGGCATCTAATACCCAATCTTCGGGCTTCGGCTGGTCCTCATCCGGTGTAAACCCCGCAGACGCTGTGGACCAGTCATCGCTGACAAGATCCTGATAGCGGGTCAGGACTCCTTCGAACTGTTCACCGCGAGACCATTCCTTCTGTGAATGGGAAGGAGCCGGTCCATCGCCCAGCTGCTGTGAGACAGACGGTTCTGACACAGCGGACCAGACATGAGTTGGTGAAAGCCCCCACAAGCCAGCCCGTTCGAGCCGGATGAGCATCGCCTGATGACGCAGTTGCATCGGATCAGGCTTGCTCTGCGATGCCGGAGCGCGAGTGGTTTTCTCCAGCATGATCCCCAAATCCTGCGATGAACTGCTAATGCGAATTGTCGCTCCTCTGAGAATATCCCATTCACTGACAGGGATTTCATTGAGACTCTGCCCGGAGCTGGCATACAGGCTCATGAGCCTGGTGCCGCGTGGTTCGCTCCATCTCCAGGCTTCGACTCGAATCAACGCCGGCCCGGTCTCCACCTCGGATGACAACAGCTTTTTCAGCGAAGTTGGTCGTGGTGTATTCACGTCCTGCCACGTCCACCAGGCTGCCAGCAAAGAGATCGCACCGGCAATCAAGAATCCCCAGCGAAGCATAGGCGGCTCCTAAGATTTGAAGAAAACGCTGACGTAGAAAGCAAACAGCTGAGGGTTCAACGGGTTTCCAGAGTGCTTGTCAGGATAATGATCACCGAGGCGGATCATTGTTTCGATTCATTCGAAGCATCGTCGCTGATGTAATCGGAGAAATCGGGTGACCAGTCTTCCGACGAGTTTTTACTTGAGTCTTTGTTCGAAGTTTTGACGGGCACGAGCTCCTTACGCCGAATTTTCATTTCAAGAAACGCAGGCGACAAATGGCTGGTGCCGCTCGCGAGTTCAGTGAGCCATCCATGCAGGTCGGTACGGAGCACCGCCACGGTCACCCAGCGGTCACTACTCGCTTCTTCTGAATCGTCGGACACAACTCTGACTTTTTTCCCCGTTTCCATCAGTTCCAGACCGCTGCCTTCAGCCGAATCGAGGCGAATCACGCCGACACTTTGGCTGGCGTTGCCAATCAGAGGCTGTGGCGCGAAAGTCACTGCGAACTGGCCTTCGGTCAGCCTGCTCGAAGTGTCTGAAGAGTTGCAGCCGGTCAGGACCAGCACGGCGGCAAGACAGAGCCATCGAGCATCTGCCCTGTTGAGACATTCAATCATCCTGATTCCGATTCGGGTTGCAGACATTGGAGTCGTCCTGATTGCTTATGGGTTGTTGATCACATCGCTCATGATACGCAGCGGCTCAGAAAAGACGCCGGGGGCACCACTTTCTGAGAATTTGCATTTTGAAGCTCGAACGAGCCGCAGGATCCGTCATTCCGGAATCAAATTCACGGGTACTTCGAGTGATTGGGGCAGCCGAATCTGACCTTCCCCGTCTTTTCTTGCGAGGACGCTCGTTGCGCACCGATCTGCGGCGTCCTGGCGAGATCCCATTACGTCGACATGACCAGGCCCCGGCCGATCGATTCTTTGCCTGACACCCGCTAGACAGCTAAATCTGATTCCTGCGTTTGGTTGCATCGAGCTAATTGTGGCTGAAAACGATGGCGCAGCTGGTGAACCGTTCCGATCCCGATCGCTCTTTTGGCATCGCGCCCCTGTCCTCATAAGCGTCCACGAAGCCGCGGTTTATCCTTTGGCAACTGGACACTGTATGAAATGGCAGGTCACAAATTCTTTGCCCCCATATCCGCCTCCGCTCCGCTTAGAACATTGTCACTGCCATTTGGCGGTTTCTGGCAAAATCCACCTGACTGATGTGCTTCTGCACAGAAAGGAAAAGTCTCATGAAATTCTCATACCTTGTGGCGTTATTGTTTGGGTTGACCATCACCATGGCCGGGTGCAGCAGCGGCGGACTCGATGGCACACTTTGGTTTATTGATGGCACAGCGGACACGCTGCGGTTGGATACGGGGGGTGTCTCCCACATGACGGTCGACATTGGCCCCTATTCGCGGCCGACTTTCGATGGCACCTGGGAATTGCTTGCCGACGGGACAATAAAAATCGAGATCACTCCGAGCGCGAATAATACGTGGCATTTTCAGGGCAAAGTCGACAACAATAGTCTTCTGGGAGAAAGCTGGACAACCGGCGAAGATGAGCGGAGTCGGAAAGCGACGACTTTCAAAAATGCAGGATGGTGATCATGTCCATTAATTGTTGCGTAATGAGACTCGCTCAAAATTGTTGAAAATGAGTTGAAGGAATTCTCCTATGAAGCTGATCGTCGCCGTTACGGAGGAAAAGGATCTGGCTCAGATCCCGGGGCTTCTCGAAGGGGCTGGGATCCAGGTGCAACCAATCGCATCCGTCGAGAAGCGCGTCACCATCTGCAAATGGGCGGACGCTGCTGGCTCGGTTGTGGTGATGAAGAAAACTCGCTGGGACCAGTTCCTCGCCGGCCCAATTCTGGGCGCTGGGCCGCTCCGCGAGAAGATCACGTGCGACATCGAGCGAGGGGGGAACCCCGATTTCTTCCAAGCGTTTAACTTCGCCAGGGACGGCTTTTTCCGCTGGCTGTTCGGGGGGGCGAAAGACCGCGACCTGCAACTCGCCATCGCTCAAGCACTCGAACCGATTTTTTACGTTCAGATTGACTGGAAGGGATGATGGCTCAATCTTCGTCCGGAATCAGATCGCCCAATTTCGAGCGAATTTCACGCCAGCGGCGTTTGACAGTGCTCTTGTCGACACCCAGGAGATTTGCGGCTTCTTCCTGAGTCAGATCCTGGTACCACAACAATTCGACAACTTCACGTTCCTTCTCGGGCAAGCGGTCCACGAATTCGTGGAAATCCAGCCAGGCCGCCATTTGTTGAGGGTCATACGCATCTTCATCCCGGTCGTCATAGTCTGAGGAGAGGCCTTGAAAAAGCGGGCGTTCCCCCGACCGCCCCGTATGCTGCCGGATGACGTCGATCAGTTCACGGCGGATTTGCAGATTTGCCAGGCCATAAAACTCGCGTGGTGTGGCTGGCACCAATTCCTTCAATGCTCGGATCAACCGGACCCTTGCGTTTTGTGCAATATCCTCAGTTTGTTCCCAGGTACCAACCCGACTGTACTGCCCGCGTTTCATTTTTCGAGCCAGGATCGTGAGTCGCTCATTGACCAGATCCCACAGCGCGGCGTAGATGGTGGTGTCGCCTGCACGCAGCTGATCGAGATACGTCTGCAGATGCTCGGTCTCGTGATCGCTCGACATGACTGGGGTCGCTTTCCGAATGATGCTGAAGGTGTCAATAATCCGACAAGAATTCCCTGAGCCGGAAAAGAACTTGATATTTTGCCTGTCGCACGGCTCTCGTAGACAGTTGCAAGGCCTCCGCCACCGTGGTCTCAGGTTCGCCATGAACTACGATCCTCCAGAAAGCGTTCCATGTCGTGGCATCAACCGTCGCCTGCAGCAGACTGAGTGAGCGTTGCGTCAGCTGCTCGAACATCTCCTGCGTGAACTGATCATGAACAGCGGATCCCTCCGCTGAACCATCATTCTCCTGAAGCAACTTTTCGAGCAACATCCCAGGCTTCAGGTTCCCTGACATCACCATCGTCCTCGCAGCTCTCAAAACGAACGTCCGGAGCCAGGCACGAAATGAGGTGACGGGGCGATTTTGGGGAGAATCTTTGAGCGTCTGCCAAACCGTTTGGAAAACTGTTTGCGTGAGACTTGAGGCCTCTGCCGGCAACAGCCCCTGGTTTCTGGCCCACTGATAGACCAACGGGCTGTACAGTCGAACGACCACCGCCCATGCCTCTGGCTCAGGCGCCATAGCACGCTGAATTAATGATGGTGCGGGTACCAGATCCTGTGAAATGGTTGCCATAGTCTCCCCAGAAAGCCCTTCTGCGCAAGTAGGTTACAGCTGCAAAACGCCTGTTACCAGTGCACGTTCTTATTTCCCGGAGGGTTCTCTGCTGAACCCGTATTGGCCATGAAATAGACGCTGGCCGCCCAACGCATAAGAATCCTGCAGCCATGGTTTGACAATGGAATGCAGAAATCGCGTGTGTGGCGGATTTGAATCCTGGCGTCTGGATTTGCAGACGATGCAGCTCATCATGTCACGCTGCACATGCATCAAGATGCAAATGTGGGCTTATTCCAAAACGTTGCCTCCCAATACTCGTTTAATCCACTTGAATAATTGTCTCGTCCGTTATGCAAAGGGCATAGCGAAAAGATTCATATGGATCAACAAGAGGAAATGAATCATGAATCTGTTCAACCGATCAGTGCTTGCGAAAATGGACGCGATGAACGATTCCCACTCTTCGGCCGGCACGTAGTAGATTTTCTCGTTAGGCGTCGAGCTGCGCTGCTGGCTGGCGGCAACGTATGCCGCCTGTCTCATTTCAAGGAGACACCTTATCGGGTAGGACACGACCGTACAAACTCCAGGAATGATCCCGAAAGTGGGGAGCACATTCTTTGCGGCTGGCGATTGTCCATACATTGCTAACAGGGCAACGATCCCCACGGGAATCGTCAGCAGGATAGCCAGCGCGCCTGCACATCCCAGCCTGATGGAATCCACAAAGATGCTTGAAAGCGGTACATCCACCTCGTGGTCCTGAACACGGTTGAGGTCATACTGGGTTTGCCGAAGCGTATCGCAAGGGCCAGACCCTGCAGCGGTTTCGCTGAGGATTCGAATGCTGTTGTATTCGAATTTCATCAGATTTCTTAACGAAGCCGATGCAGCCGAATCTTATGGCCGACCGATGCCCGATTTTCTTCGGTTCAGAATCTCGAACCAAGCATCCCATGTGGGGGCCCCAACCAAATCTGAGGTGCCTCCCGGAAGCGACGATCGCCGCTCCCATTGATTGTACGCCAAAAGATGTGAGCAAAGCGTGTTCATCACATCAAGGAAGAATCAAAAACGGTCCTCGATTTGAATCAGGGGCCAGAATTCGGATCATCCGCGAGCCCCCGGAGGTCCGAGCGAATGTCCATCAGAATCAGTCCGAGGCGATTTTGAAAAGAAGAAGATCGGCATTTTCGGACTCCAAATGTATCGTGAGCGGCAGCACCCCCGGATCAGCGGGCTGGTGTTTTCGCGAGTACACAGTGCAGCACCTATACGTCATCGGTTCGATGAAATCCGGTGGTGCCCACGACGCGTCGAGGTAAGATGTCGCCACGGTTGGCTTGCTGCGAACTGGCCGCAGGTTCGCACGTCGGATTTTCACCTAAACAAACGGGAGTGACAGATCCACCGATCCGCTCGTCACATCGGTGAGTCGGTTTTTTTTCACCTCATATTTCAGGACCGAGACAGTCACCCAGCGATCCGCATCACTCTGGCTGAGGTTATCGTCAACGACCCGTGTCGTTGTTCCGACGGCGACGCTGGCGAATGGATCGTCTTTTGTCGCATCAGGAGGGATTACCAGGACATCCTGGATCCCCGTTCCATAGAGGGGCTGGGTCTGATAAACAACAACTGCCTGACCTGGTGCCAATCGACTGACGTTTTCCAGGTTCCCGCACCCGACGATCAGAATGCCCCAAACGGCCATCGACCAAAATACCAGGCCACGCATCGCGATTTCGATTCTGAATAAAGCAGCGATCATCATCTCTCCCTGCACGACTCCTTCTTCACACGCCTTAACTATCCTGAGCGGCTCTCGGGACGAATTGGGGGCACTGTTCCAGGAAATCCGCGAACGTTTTTCCTGATCGCATTCCCAGCCGTGGCGTTCCATCCAGGGAGTCACGATGGAGAATTCAAATCGTCCGGGTTTCGCTGATCCAGATCGTGCGCGGCGATCCGCAACAGGGCCTCGGCGACCCAATGACGGACGGATTGGTCGGGGTCACTGAGCATGGCCTGTTCGAGGGCAGGCACGGCCGATACCGCGGTAGGGCCGATGTCGCCCAATGCGCCGGCCGCGAACCGTCGAACCGTGATTCGGGAGTCAGCGAGCGCTTCGATCAGCGCGGGAATTGCAACCGGGCCGACATGACTAAACGCTTTCATTGCATTTCCCGCAGTGGTCAAACTGGAAGCTCCGAGAGAGCGAATCAGACCGGGAAGAAGTCTCGGGCCAAACGCCTTCAGAGTTTCGGAAGCCCACTGTCTCACTGCGTGACTGCCATCGCGGTACGCGCAATGGGCCACGATATCACAGAATGCCGGCACGGCGACCGCCGCGTCCCGGCCAATTGCTGTCAGGGCCTGAGTCACTTTCCACCGGACTTCGGGGTCGCGATCGGCAAGCGTGTCGAGTAGCGCGGGAACTGCACTGACCGCCTCTGGTCCTATCCGCTCCAGGGCGTCCACGACCTCGCGACGAATTCCATTCCTGTCGTCCCTGAGGGCGCCGATCAAGGCCGGAACCGCCGAGGCCGCTGCCGGCCCGATATTCCCAATCGCCCGTGCACATTTCCATCGTCGGATGCGATCCTCACTGCTGTCAAGAAACTCGATCAGCAGAGGAACCGCGGCAGCAGCATCCGGTCCGATATTGCCAATTGCCCGCACCACGCCTTGGCGCACATCGTTAACCGGATCTTGCAGAGCGACGATCAGGTCCGTCAAGGCCGCAACGCTACCGGTGCCCATGCAACTCAAACTCATCGCCGCGCTCCACCGTATCGTGCTGCTGGGATCGTGCAAAGCTCTACTGAGAGCTGGCACTGCATTGGCAGCGCCAGGGCCGATACTGCCGAGTGATTCCACTGCGCGGACGCGTACGGATTCGTCGGGATCTGCGAGCGCCGTCGCCAGCTGGGAAACGGCGTCGACGGCCTTGGGGCCAATCGCTCCCAATGTTTCTGCAGCCTCCATCCGCAGACGGGCATCGGGATCGCCGAGTGTGTCGATCAAATCGGGAACTGCAGCCGCAGCATCGGCCCCAATTTGTCGCAGAAGTCGAATCGCAGAAGTCCGTCGCGTTCGATCATCTTTGTCGCGAATCGCGACGGTCAATGACGGAACTGCTTTGGATCCGAAGAACTGCAAGGTCCTCTCTGCTTCCCGTCTGACGCTCGGGTGATTATCGCTCAGTGCCTCGCAAAGGTGGGGAATGGCCTCAGCAGCGTCGGCACCGATCAGTCGCAGCACTTCGATGATTTGTCGTCTCGCTTCGTAATTAAGATGCCCTTCCTCGGTTTCGACTCCGGGCGATGCTCTCTGTTTCTGCAACGCGGCGATCAAGGCGGGAACCGCAGCGGCAGCCGCCTCGCCCGATTCTCCCAGTGCCGCAACGGCCTCTTGACGCACAGTCGGATCGTGCGCACCCAGCAAGTCAATCCAATCGACGACTGATCTTTCCATCATGCGATCCCGGTGATGATTCACGTCGAAAAAAACATGGCTGCCATGCAGATCGAAAACGCTGGGCTCCGTCGCTCATCGGATTCCTCTCCGGTTTATAAGCATAGAACTTACATTTTCCGCATCATTCTCCCAAGACAATCCGGGACAGCGACTTGTCTGCCATTGAGCGGACTGCTTCTTCGGGATCAGAGAGCCTGACAAGTTTCAGAGCTGGCGCGGCAGCGACTGCACTGTGGCTAAACTCTCCCAGCAAGAATGCACTTTTCCACCGAACCTCAGAGTTCGGATCGTGGAGCATCTCGATCAGAGCGGGAACGGCGATGACGGCATCCGGACCAATTTCCTCAAGTGCATCGACTGCGTGTTCACGTACCTCATCATCACTGTCACTTAGGGCATCCACCAGACCGGAGATCGCTGTCGGCCCAAGTTTCCCGAGAGCGACAGCGGCGACGTTACGAACCAAGTCATCTTCATCATGTAACACGACCTGATACAGATCGGGAATCGCGGCCGTGGAACCAATCTTCCCCAATAATTCGGCGCATTTCCTGCGCATAAGGTCATAGTCCCTAAGTCCCTCGATCAGGATAGGTACGGCATCAACTACGCGGAGACCGATTTTCTCAAGTGACTCAAGAGATGCCAGCCTGGCATCGGGATCCACGCAATTGAGAATCGCGGAATGCAATGCGGGTACGGCCTCCGCGGCATCGGGACCGATCTCTCCCAGTGCCCGTGCGGCAGCAAACGATAAACCTCGGCTGCCATTTTCACGGAGTGCTTCAACCAGGGCGGGTACCGCAGCGACGCTGCCACGCCCGATGCTTCCCAGCGTCGCTGCCGCTCTCGGCCGCGTCAAAAGTTTGTCTGGTAGCGCTGTCTCCTGGAGTACCTGAATCAGAGCGGGAACGGCGTTGACTGCGTCTGAACCAAACACTTGAAGTGACGCTATCGCCATCCGCCTGACGGAATCATGTCTGTCTGCCAGAGCGTCAATCAGTGCGGGAATCGCAGCAATCGCATCTGGCCCAATCTTCCCAATCGCTTCTGCCGCGTCGGCACGGACACTTGCCCTGTCGTCTTTCAGGGCTTTGGTCAAGGCCGGAACTACGGGAGCCGAACCCGCTCCGATCTTACTGAGTGCACGGACTGCGAACGAACTGAGTCGATCGTTTCCGTTGACTATCAGTTCGACAAGGCCAGGTGCGGCTTCAACGGCGCCCGATCCGATATGTCCAAGTGCGTCACAAGCCTGCTCTCGAACCTCGTCGTCCGGATCGTGGAGAGCATTCATCAGCGCTCGCACAGTATCGACTGCCGTCGGTTGGATCGTGCCCAATAGTAAAGCAGCGTGCTTGCGCACGAATACGTTCTGATCGCAGAGCGCTGCACACAAGCCCGCGACCCCACCCGAACCAATGCGAGCTAAGTCATCCAGGGCTTTGCGCTGGATTTCCGTGTTTCCGTTCCGAAGGAGGTCGAGATAGGGACGGATGGCTTCCTGGCCAATCTTCCCCAAGGCCTTGGCCGCCGCGCGCATCTGGTCATCAGGGGAAACGTCGAGTAATTTCCTCAGAGCTGGTCCGGCCGCAGTTGCTTCTGTGCCGATCGCCCCCAGAGCTTCCGCTGCGCTATATTGCACACGCCAGTTTTTTGCTTCCAGCGCCTCGATCAGGGCCGGCACCGCATCGACCGCATCAGGTCCGAGTTCTTGAAGGGATTCTGCTGCCACTCTCCGCAAATCGTCGTCTGGATCACGAAGAATATGAACGAGTGCCGGAACGGCTGCGCGACCGATTTTCCCAAGTGAGCGTACGGCGCGGGGTGCTCCCTGACCCGAAAAACAGCACGCACTCTTCAGTTCGGGAACTGCTTCGACCGCATCGGGACCCATTTTTCCCAGCGCTTCGGCCGCGATACATCGGACACCATCGTTTGGATCGCGAAGTGCAACAACCAGAGACTGGACAGAGCTCTTGCCGATCCGACCCAGCAGATCAGCGGCGATTTGGCTCACTCTCGAGTCCGGATTTCGAAGGCAGTCTGCCAGAGCAGTCACCGAATCTGCAGCTTCCGGTCCTATCGTGGTGAGAACGTCCGCTATCTCTTCCTTTAGGTAGAAGTCCATTCGATCTTGCAGAAGTCTGATCAGGGTCGCCACGGCTTCCGCTCCGGGGCCGATGCATTTGAACGCCTCCGCAGCTTTTCCCCGTACGCCGCAATACTCGTCTCCTAAAGTCTTGATCAGGGCGGGAATTGCGGCTGTGGCACCCGGGCCACACCTTCCAATCTCTTCCGCTGCCTGCAAACGGATGCGGGGGTCTGAATTTGACAGCAATGAGATCAGTTCAGGAATTGTCATCTGACACCTTGTTTGAAAAAATATTTCAGCGGATGCCCGAATTTGTTCATCTGGATCCGCGATGCGCAGTCCCTCTAGAACCGGAATTGCTTCGACCAACGTCGGTCGAAAGCAGGCCAGCAGTTCAATAACGCTCTGCCGTACATCCTTCTCTGGATGTTGCAGGCCATCGATCAGGTGTGGAACAGAGAGAATTGTCTTCGCGTCAGTTTTGCCAAGCAACTTCTTGAGTTTCTGCAGAATGTCATGATCAGGATTGCAAAGAGCCTCGATCAGCGGGGGAACGGAAGTCAAGGATTCCGGACTGATCTTCCCTTACGCAGCCAACGCGAATCCGCGCATGTTGTCGTCTCGATCCTGCAACGCCTCGATTAATTGCGGAACAGCGTCTACGGCAGCGGGACCGATCTTTTTCAGCGTCTCCGCCGCCCTGAGGCGCAGTCTGCCGGCGCCAGGGTTGCGAAGTAGATCAATCAAATCGGGGACACTATCCGCTGCGTCAGGGCCAATGCGACCCAGGGCTCCGACCGCCTTGAACCGCATCGCGAAAAGTTGGCTTTCATCTCGCACGACCGCGACCAGGGCTGGCAATGCGGCGGTTGCCACCGGCCCGATCTCGCCAAGTGACTCAGCGGCGCGCTGCCGTACAGCTGGTTTGTCGTCATTCAGCGCGGTGATCAGCGCGGGAACGGCATCTAAAGCTTCCGGTCCAATCCGTCCCAGCGCTTCCGCGGCATGCTCGCGCAGACCCTCGGCGAAATCGAGGAGGGCTCTGACGAGGGCTGGCACTGCCTCGCGGCCGATTTTGCCGAGTGCACAGGCGGCTTCATAACGCACAGAGGAACACGGATCTCGCAACGATTCGACGAGGCCAGGAACTGCGGCAATGGCCGCCGGTCCAATCGCTCCGAGGACCTTCGCGCCCCCACTTCGGGTCGAATCATCACGAGCAGAAAGGAGACCTATCAGGGGCGGGACGGCGTCAATTGCCTGCGGGCCAAGGTTTTCCAAGGTCTCCATGGCATCGTAGGGAACGGCTACGTCTTCGTCATTCAGCGCGGCACAAAGAGCCGCGACTGCAGCGACCGCACCGGGCCCGAACCACCTCAGCTCATTGGCCGCATGTTTTCGGACGAACAGATCCGGATCACTGAGTGCGTCAATCAGTTCTGAGAGTGACCGGGCCATGAAATCTTCCGTTGTGTACGAGGATTGAAAGTTATGCCCTGGCTGCTTGTCGTACGATTCGGCTGGTATTTCGGCATAATATCGCCCTGACAAGGTATCCAGCGGCTCGAAGCCACATTGGGGGCAACGCTGCTGTCGAACAGCAAGTGCCTCCCGCTGGATGATGTGTTCCCAAGTTTGGTCGCCGATTTTCGTGTCGGTCCCCAGTGTGGCATTTCGGAATCCAAGCACTTTCGGACCTGTCTCGTCCTGCAGTTTCAGGTCAGGTAGTTTGTGTCGCGTCACTGTCCTCACCAGCCTTCGCCACCCGCTTTCCATCCCGGCGGCGTTTTTTCTTACTGTGCTGTTTTGCCCCCTCCTTCGGGCCGTAGTAAGCCCCGTTGCCCTTCTTGGGACCGTTGTGCTCTGTCTTCTCCATTCCTTTCGCCATCCGCATGCCCTCCACGACCTATCAGGAATTCGACCGCATCCTAACCTGGTAAGCGGCTGAATCTCGCCGTTGGGGGCAACGCTCTGGACGTGAAATCCGGCACAGGAAATTCGCATGGACCTTTGTTTTTTGCCCCTTGCCAATGATCATTGCCGCTATCGAGAGTTGGAGTCTCGAGAAGACAGTGGTCTTCGTCAGCTTGATGCCCCCCCCGTTTTCGATTGTCGGAACTACTTACGGAGCATGAACATGGCGCGCAATCTGGTGATTGGTCTCAGCCTGGGGCTTATGTTGATTTGGCCGATTTGCGACCTGATCGCCAGGCCGATCTCCGGCCTGTTCGCCAGGGCGATCCTGAATCTGCAGCTTCTCGGGATTTTAGACTTTAATGTCGATTGGTCTATGGGACCGGTTTTTTCCCAAAATCTTGAACTCCAGGGGAAGTTCTTAGGAATGCTCGGCCTTCCGCTGTTTTGGATGTCAGTATTTCGGTCGCAGGCACCGTTCCATCCGCGCTGGGTATTCTGGTGCGGAATCGTGGTCGGGATAATTTGGCTCTATGAGAATAACTTCTGGGGACTCGTCATCGTTTTGATGTTGGTTCTGACGCAGAGCCGGTTTCGGGACGAGCCCCAGCAGTCAGAATCCACTCCGGAAACTCTTTCCACAGGACTTCGCCCATGAGTTTGCCCGAAATGGTCACATTGCTGGCAGATCACGAGTGTGCATCGTTTGCAGCACAGCAGATCAGAGTCAGGAAACCTGATGCGAGCGAAGTGGTCTCGATGCTCGTCGAATTGGTGGAATCAAAATTCTGTACGACCAGCGAAGTCGTCCAATTGCTGGAAGAATTCGGCGGCGATTTGTCCTACCGCGTATCCAATTGGATCGTACAACTTTCCAGTGATGACGACAGCACGTATCGAAGAGCGGTCTATGCATTAGGTACTCTAGTGCCGCAAGTCGGAGTTGATAGCCCACCAAGGCCGAAATCCGCGTAGACACCCGTGGATTTCCTTATCCCAGTCCGTGTGTTTTACGGAAATTCACAGAGACCAGAAAAGCCTTCCTCCGAAGAATTCGCGTGATTCACAAGCTCGCGTTTCCCAGGGAGGAAGGCAATGTCCGGCAAGGCGGCCAGGATTGTGCTCACAGAAAAACAGCACGAAATTCTGATCAAGATTACCCAGTCCACGACAGTTTCACAACGTCTCTTGCAAAGAGCGAGGATCGTGATGCTTGCTTTTGAACGGCGGCAGAATGAAGACATCGCTGACGTTGTGCAACTCAACCGAAAACAGGTTGGACTGTGGCGAAGACGCTGGAAAGAATCGTTTGACGCGCTCGTGTCGATCGAGTGTCGTGAAACGTCGGCCAGGCTTTATCGAGCGATCGAAGATGTGTTGAGTGATGCACCCCGCGCTGGCGCGATCGGGACGTTTTCGGCCGAGCAGGTGACCCAGATCATGGGACTGGCGTGCGAGCCTCCAGAACAGTCGGGCCGACCGATTACAGAGTGGACTCACCGGGAACTGGCGGACGAAGCCATCAAACGAAACATTGTCCCGTCGATCTCACCGAGCCAGGTCGGTCGCTATCTGAACGAGTCGGCGTTGAAGCCGCATCGCACCAAGTACTGGTTGAACACCAAAGAAAAGGATGACGCCGTTTTTCAGACTCAGGTTGAAATCGTGTGTCAGACATGGCGTGAAGCTCCGGAGTTGTATTTTCAGGCCAATACGCACACGGTGAGCGTCGATGAAATGCCCGGCCTTCAGGCATTGGAACGTGTTGCGTTGACCATTCCCATGAAGCCGGGTCAGCCCAAACGAATCGAGTATGAATACAAGCGACATGGAACACTGTGTCTGATTGGAAACTGGCACGTTGTGCGGGGCCAGCTGATTTCACCAACGATCAAGCAAACACGAACGGAAGAAGATTTTGCATGGCATATTCACGCGACCGTTCAGACGGATCCGAATGCCCGCTGGGTCTTTGTGCTCGACAATCTGAACGTGCACTGCAGCGCGACTCTGGTGGGCTACGTGGCGGAACTGGAAGGAATCGACAAGAGTACGCTGGGGAAAAAAGATCGCAGTGGCATCCTCAAGTCACAGGAATCTCGCCAGGCGTTTTTGTCCACCCGCTTCCATCGCGTTCGGTTCGTGTTTCTCCCAAAACATTCTTCATGGCTGAATCAGATCGAGATCGTCTTCGGCATCGTGGGGCGGCGCGTCATCCGACGTGGCAATTTCAAATCACTCGACGAATTGAAAACACGCCTGCTCGATTTCATCACTTACTTCAACAAGACCTTTGCCAAACCATTCCAATGGAATTACACCGGTCGCCATACCCCAAAAGACTCGATCAAACGACCAAATACATGGAGGGAAAACTGGGCAAAACGAACACCACGATCAATGACTTCCGCTCTGGTGTCCCATCAACTATGACTTGCGGCACTAGG
>JAGQQS010000837.1 GCA_020426105.1 Planctomycetaceae bacterium | reverse complement strand
GCCAGATCCGATTCACCATCACGCGCGCCGGAAGTGGATTGTCCGCTCCCAGAATCCATTCTGCCAGTTGTTCGCGGCCGCTGGCAGCGTGATCGGGCGGAAGTTCATGCCCCCCAAGGACCGTCAGAAAGCGACGTGAAACCACATCGCCGGGACGGGTCGGATCACCCCGCAACTGAATTGCCACATCTTCCGGCGCCTCGGAATCAGCCACAGCATAGGCAGTTTCAATCAGCGGAGGCAGATCCAGATGTGCCTTCGCCAGTTTCTCCGCGGCTTTCAGCTTCTGCTCAATGCTTTTCTTCTCTGCGTCCGCCGTCTGTTTGAGTGCCTTCCGGAGGTTTTTCACATCGGCATCCAGCCGGGCCTGTTCCGACGAACGCGTGGCTAGCGCCTGTTCCATTTCGGTCTGTTTCGCACTCGAAGTCAGCGGCACAAAATCCCGTTGGCGTTTGTCGAGTTCGATTCCCGGCCACGGATAGCGAGTGCTGTGAAAGATTCCGTACAGGCCATAGTAGTCACGATTTGTAATCGGATCAAATTTGTGATCGTGGCAACGGGCACAACTCAGGGTTAGGCCCAAAAATGTACGCCCCAGATTGTCGATCGTATCCTCGATCGTGAGATGTTGTGGATAGTCAACGACACGGGAACCAAAACGCCTTGCGTTGGCCAAATATCCGGTAGCAATGATCCGCGAGTTTCGTTCCTCGTCGGTGCTGCCGCCGCGCAGATCACCTGCGATCTGGTCGCGTACGAATTCGTCATACGGCTGATCGCGATTGAATGCCGCAATCACCCAATCGCGATAGAGACGATTCTGAGGAATTGGATAGTCAGAATTGTCACCTGCAGTATCCGCATACCGGACCACATCCAGCCAATGCCGGCCCCAGCGCTCGCCGTAGCGGGGAGATGCCAGAAGCCGATCTACAATCCGCTCAAAGGCATCTCCGGATTCATCAGCAACGAAGGCGTCGATTTCTGCGGGTGTCGGAGGCAGCCCGATCAGGTCGTACGTAGCCCGCCGAAGCAGGACACGTTTGTCAGCATCGTCAGCCGGAGTCAACTCGTGTTCTTCCTGTCTGGCAAGGATGAAACGGTCCAGATCATTCCGCGGCCAGTCTTCCTGTTTGACGGCGGGCACAGAAGGATTGACGACGGGTTTCAGCGACCAGAAATCGCGTGCTGCCGCGATGTTAATCTGCTTGCCCTGGTGCCTGGTAGCCGTCGTCCGAGGGTCAGGAGCGCCCAGCCTCACCCACTGCTCAAGGTCGGCGATTTCAGCGTCAGAAAGCTTCCCGTCGGGGGGCATCTGCATGGAGTCGTTTTCAAAGCGAACCGCTTCAATCAACAGGCTGTGATCGACATCACCCGGCACAATGGCCGGCCCCTGCGTTCCTCCGCGGAGCAAGGTCTCGCGAGAATCGACCAACAGGCCTCCCTGAAGTTCTGCAGACTGAGCACTGTGACATTCGTAACATCGGTCGATCAGCAACGGCCGAATTCGTTTCTCGAAAAATGCCAGATCGTCGTCACTGATGGAAACTTTACGATCCTCGAAACGTCCTTTCCACAATTCGATTCCGGAAAAATTGGCCGTTCCGCCCTGACTCGTGATCACAATTTTTCCGTGGGGCTTAACGGTCACGGGCCATGGGCCGAGCTTGTCCCAGTGTCCCGCCATTCCGCTGTTGTGACGCCCCAGTACCTGTCGCGCATTCACGGACACCGCATAAGTCTCAGAATCATTGTCTTCCCAGACATACAGAAACAGGGTGTAGATGCCCGGTGGAATATCGATGAGTTCAACTCGATTGCCGCCATAGCGACTACTGCGAATCATCCTGGCGCGATCCGTGTCAGTGGTTGGAGTAAGAACTGCAGCGGGTTTATCGAAGGCCCTGTCTTGACAGACGTACGACTTTGACTCACTTCCTTCCCACACGTTTCCGTCAATGACGACGGACGTCCCGTTGAGATTCAGGCCACGAAAGAACTCCGGCGGCACATCGGCACGAACATCGACCGACAGACACAGCAGCCAGCAAAGAATCAGGATATACCTACCGCGAACGCGGAGACAACAACTGCTGCTTGCCATATTGCAAGTGTTCCTCTATGCATCTCGCAGCGAGTTCGGAATCTCCGTGCAGAACCGCCGCCGCAATGCTTTTATGTTCTTCCAGACTCACCTTCAAACGGGAAACGTCCTGTCTGAACACGTGCATGATGACACGGTGAATCCTTTCCCGCAGTCGCGCCATGACCCTGACGATTTCCAGATTACCCATAAACTCACAGAACAATGCGTGAAATTCAGCATCCAGTTCCACAGCCGCCGAAATATTCTCGTTGTCAGCGGCAAGCTGCTGCGCATCCAGGTTCTCACGAATTCGTCGAACCTGATCGGTGTTCAATCGTCCGGCAATGGAACGGAGCACGAACGTTTCAAGAGCGAGGCGAATTTCAAACTGATCGGCAATTTCATGAACTGAAACATCCAGCACCACGATCCCCTGTTGAGGCGACACGGCGACGAACCCTTCCGATTCAAGTCGCTCAAGCGCCGCCTTCACAGGGGTCTTGCTCATTCCGAGCTGAACAGCCAACTGTCGCTCCGACAGAAACGTGCCAGGTGTCAGTTCATTTTCCTGGATTTGCTGTTTAATGACGTCATAAGCACGCTGCTTCAGCAGTCTTCGGGGAAGCTCCTCAACGTCGGTACCGGAACAGGAATCAGGAAGAATCACCGTGGGCATTGTGAGAAGCATCCAAGTGCGAATCAGGAACCGACAACATCGCCAAGGATGAAATCTATCTGAGATCTCAGTTGTGTCAAGCAGGGCCGGGACCACGCGTGGCATCATGCTGCACTCTCTACTTCTGGCTGTTGATTCACAGCATCGACAGACGAAAGACTGTGCCGCTTTCGGAAACAGTCTTACGACAGAGCAGGTCCAGCGTCACTTGTTCGCTGATGGCTTCGAAGTTTTCGATTGAGATACCAGTGATTATTCAGGACGGAATTCCTGAACGAAGGTCGTAAATCATTTCCCAAAGACGATCGGCTTCACCTCGGTCGATCACTTCGATGGGTTTGAGTCCATCGAAAGCGTCGTTGGGAGTCTGCAGCCATGTGCCGAGCGACTCCTCCTGAATAATCTCAGAGAGTGCATCCATCAGTCGCTCAAGTTCTGTCAATCGCCGTGCAATCGCTGGCGTCGGTGCGGTACCGCTTTCCAGCGTTGCAAGTGATCGCTGGGAGATTGGCACAAGGCGAGCAAATTCTGGCTGCTTGAGTTTCAGCCTCTTGCGAAGGTCTCCAGCGGAAATCACTTTCACGACATTCGTCGCCGAACCGGCACTCACTGACACCAGGACGCGACCGGATTTTTTGTGGGTCGTCCGCACGCGACGATTTGGCTTACCGAGAGGTTTAACGGCCATGGTTTTTCCTTTCCGCTCCGGACGAAGATTAATTTAATACTCTTGCTGCATCATCGGTTGTTTCATAGAACTCGGCAAGCAAATTTGCGTGCAAATTTGCACTTTTATGGTGAGCCAAGGGAATCTGCATTCAGAACCTGTATTTTGCTGCCTTTTTTCAGGCTGGCTGGGAAGACCAGCATGTTGAACCCGTCCGATTGTGCTGCAGATGGGACAATGATTCCTTCAACACCAGCCGCGAAGGCCGCCTGACCAATCGCCTGAGTGACTGGCAAGACACCGGCTTTCACTTCGTTCCGCCAGTCGATGGTGATCATGGTGTCATTCGACACATGCAACCGCTGGCGAACCTTGCTCTCTCTGAGATCCACCACACATTTCAATTTCAACGCAATCGCGACAAATACTCGCGGCATCGCACTCTGGACAGGGATACTAAAGTATCGATAGTGTGCGAGTGACTCAGCCATGGCGGTTTCCGGTGAATCGGCCGCATAGACAACATCGATGCCCTTTGGGTTCCAGCGTGCCCCGTGAAGTTTACTGCCCTCGCCGGTCACCAGATCTGTTTCTGTAGCGTAACTCGGTGTGCAGGAACGATAGGTCGTTCCTGAAAATGCCTGAGGTGTCAACATTCCGATTCAATACTTGAACTTTTGTTAAGCTTAAGGGGTCATGTCTCAATCCAATGTGATCTGCCCCCCTGATTTCGCTGCTTCGCCGCTTTACAAATGTGCGAATCTTATTCCCAGGGCTCGTGCCCACGGCTACCATCCGCAACTGCTCCGCAGTAAATCGCATTAAAGGATCGACACCCATGAACTTCCTCGTCTATCACATCGTGAGTGGTCAGTCG
>JAGQQS010000836.1 GCA_020426105.1 Planctomycetaceae bacterium | reverse complement strand
TGACAACCATCCGCGACTGCACTCAAACCCGTTGAACACCGTTTGTTCACCCGCAGCAGGCCCCGCTTTTCCGTGGAGACGACTTCCCAGAAAGGGCTAAAACTATGTATTTTACATCATGGAAGATTTGCGGACATCCGTATTATTCCATAGCCCCGATCTGAATTCATAAGGCCATCTCGATGTTGCGCTTTCCGTTTGTTCATCGTACCCGGATGCTCGTCCGCGTTGTCAGTTTGACGTTTTCCCTGCTGATTCTGCCAGGTATCGTCCTGGCGCAGAACGAAGCGGGAGGATTGCTCGGTGGGCAACTGTCGTTTGGGAATACGTCCAAACCAGACGCCGATGTGGAAATCTCGGCGGTTTTGAAAAACCTTGACGGTGGTAAGACGGAACTTCAGGTCACGGCTGTCGTGCCAGAAGGCTATTACATCTACTCGATGAATCCTTCGTTCACCGGCGCCACGAAACTGGTGCTCACTGATACAGGCACGTTAACGACCGATGCCAAACCGCAATGGCAAGCGGACCATGAGCCAAAGGCGGTGTTTGAGAAAGAACTTGATCAGACCGTCGAGAAATTCTTCGGCAGCGTGACATGGAGTACGACGCTGCAGGGCACTGCGGACGCCGATACCGTCGTTAAGGGAAAACTGAACGGCCTGTACTGCAGCTCGCCTGATTCCGGCGGCGGCGGTGAATGTGTGCCGTTGCGGAACAAGCAATTTATGGCATCTCTGGCGGAATCTGCCGCGTCGCCGGATGCGGCGGCTGGATCTGAAGAGATCTTGACGCCAACCGCAGGAATCAATCCCGACAAGAACCCAATCACTGTTACTCCGAAGATCGGATACGGCAAAGCCGCTAAGGAAGGGTTGATTCAATTCGAAATTGTTTTGTCGCCAGCCCGACCACAGATTGGCGATGAGATCATACTTTCCATTCGTGCGGTAATTCAGGAACCCTGGCACACATTTGCTTTGGATCAGGATCCTGAAATGGCGGGTCAGCCGACATCTATTGAACTTAGCACAACCAAAGGGCTGGAGCCTATCGGCAATGCATTCAAGTCCTCAGTTGAGCCTGAAATCGTAAGACCCCTGAGTGATGTTGTGCAGCGGGTGCATTCGCATGAGGTGACATGGAGTCACCGATTTACGCTGACGGAACCCGCCGCCGAGCTGGATGGACTCATTCGATTTCAGATGTGCAACGACGGCAGTTGTCTGCCGCCAGCGAAGGCTGAATTTGCACTGACCCTGACGGCTGGCTCCGCCCTTAGCGAATCCGGTGACGGTTCTGACCTGGCAAATGCTCCATTGGTGAAACGTACCTCGGAGTCGAACGAGCAGGACCACGGTCCACAGCAGGGATTCCTGGCCTTTGTGGTGACCGCAGCGGCCGCGGGCTTCCTGGCATTACTGACTCCGTGCGTATTTCCCATGATCCCTGTGACGGTTGCATTCTTCCTGAAACAGGAAGAGAAGCATGCGGGCAGCTCGATTAAGCTGGCGATGATTTACAGCTTCAGCATCATTTGTGCTTTCACTATCCTGGGCCTGATCGTGGCCGGGATTTTTGGCCCCGCAAGCCTGAACACTCTTGCCAACAATAAGTGGCTGAATCTGTTTTTCGCCGCCTTGTTTTTGATTTTTTCACTGATGTTGTTGGGTGTTTTTGAAATTCAAATCCCCTCGTCGCTGCTGACGTGGACATCCAAACGCGAATCAACTGGCGGAGTCGTGGGTGTCATATTTATGGCCCTGACGTTCACCCTGGTTTCCTTCACGTGCACGTTTGCGTTTGTTGGAAGTTTGCTGGCCTGGGCCGCACAGGGCCAAGTGTTCTGGCCGGTTGTCGGGATGCTGGCCTTCTCCGCGGCCTTCGCGTCACCCTTCTTCCTCCTGGCGTTATTTCCTTCGATGCTCAAGCGGCTGCCCCGCAGCGGCGGCTGGATGAATGACGTGAAGGTGACCATGGGGATCGTTGAACTTGCCCTCGTTGCCAAGTTCCTGAGTGTCGCGGACATCGGTTTTTCTGTGGGCAGCATTCCTGTCTATATCACCTACAAAGGTTTTCTGGTCTCTTGGATCATTCTGTCGGTCATCGCCGGTGTGTATTTGCTGGGATTGTTTCGGAAGTCCACCGGTCCGCTGACACCGTCGGTAAAAATGGTCAGGAACTCTTTTGCACTCATGTTTTTGACCTTTGCGGGATACATCACGGCGGGCCTGTACGTTCCTAAAATGCCACTCACTGTTCTGTGGGACAACGTAGCCGCTTTCGCACCTCCGAACGTGATCGTGCGAAACACCGAAGCCATGGGATTTGTGATCTCGCACCATGAACTGGACTACGCGCTTGAGTTTAAGAAGGCCACGGCCGCGGCGGAAAGCGAGCAGCGACCGATGTTCATCGATTTCACAGGCGTCAACTGCGTCAATTGCAGAAAAATGGAACGATCGGTACTCGTTGATGAGGCAGTGCTCCAGAGACTCAATCAGCTGGTGCGTGCCCAACTCTACACGGACCTCGTCCCGGGAATCCGCGACAAGGAGTTTGCAGAACAGCTGATTACACAAAATCAGGGCCTGCAGGACGACCTTGTCGGAGACTTCACATTGCCGTTTTATGCGGTTGTGTCCGCTGATGGAACAGAGGTACTGGCGAGTTTTCAGGGTCTGGATCGATCCGGTGGCGAGGATTTCATCAAATTCCTCGACGCAGGTCTGCAGAGCTGGGAAGCCAAAAAGCAGGCCAAGGTTTCGGCACGCGAGATGGTGATCGGGGGATTGACACCGTGAAGATCGAACATCTGGCGTTTAATGTCAGCGATCCCCTGAATATGGCCCGCTGGTATGTGGAGCATCTCGGGTTTACCGTCAAGCGGCGGATGATGGATGCGCCGTTTGCGCACTTCATCGCAGACGACAGCGGGACCGTGATGCTCGAGATCTATGGCAACACGGCGGCCACAAAGCTGGATTTCCCCCACGTCGAACCACCTGCGCTGCACCTCGCTTTTGTATCGCGCGACGTCGCTGCCGACGTCAAACGCCTCACGGCCGCGGGTGCCACGATCGTCGCCGACGTGCACGAGCTGCCGCCTGGGGATACGTTTGCTATGCTGCGAGATCCGTGGGGGGTGCCGCTGCAACTGGTCAAGCGCAAGACGCCGATGATTTGATTCGGTCGTTCAGATATGGTTTGGCGCTTCGTCAGAGAATTCGAAGACAACGAGCACCGGCAACTTCTGGACAGCAGCGGCTTCCGTCTGCCGCGCCTTTAATTCCGATTCTGAGCTCGCGACTTTTCCGGCGGCTACCGAAGGCATCTTTCGAGTATCCGCCGTTGAGTCTTTTGCCACCAGAGACGGCTCCACGCCAGGGCGATCAGTAGACTTCGGCAATGTCACATACACCTGGCCAAAGTGGATTTCCGAGTGCGTGGGAATCTTCATCGATTCCTGCAGCCGGGCGATCAGGTTCTGACGCGTTGATGCGGCCACCGACTGAGCATTCCAGTCGGCCGACTGCGTGTCGGCCTGCGGCAGAATACTTTCCACAAAAGCTTTGTCATCGACTCCAGCCGATGTCAGCAACACACCGAACCGACCATCGCCATCGCTGACACCCGACACTGGGCGGATGTCCATCCCGTTCTTTGCAACCAGTTGTTCGATATCGCTGAGCACTTCTTCCCGATCTTTCGAGCGAACCTGAACAACGACAATTCGCCAGTCCGCATTTTCGAGGAACGGTCGCAGCACTTCCTGCTCCGCCGATATTTCTGGCGCCGCTTCTTTAAGTTCCGAGTCCGCAAGGGCCACGCTGCGATTCGCCAGACTCGATTCCAGAGCCGTACGGTCGCTTGTTGACGCCATTGGCATATCCGGCGTATTTCCGACCGGGGTCCGCACGATCAGCATCAGCGTGGCCAGGCAGGCCGTGACAGAAACGGCAACAATTCCCCGGGTCATCCAGCCGCTCCGAGCAACCGAATTGCCCAGTGCTGGCTGCGCAGACATTTCACGATCAATCGCGTTTCGCACACCGGCGGAAAACGACTCGGCGACCGGTCTTACGGGCAGCGCCTGCAATCGGTGGCGCAGGTCAGTCCAGCCGGCAACACCCGCCGATTGCGAATCCGTCGCGGCCAATTTCGCCGTTTCGTCCGGAGTCAGATCACCATCAAACTGGCGTGATAACAGCAACGCGATGCGTTCTGTTTCGGAGGCAGGATCAAATTCTGATTCAGGGGCGGGATTCATGTGTGTTCAACGGTCAGGCGGGGGAGGGCTGCAGGTCGGTCAAAGCTTTGGGGGGTTATTGAAGTTTGTTCCGGTGGCTTACCGGCGTGTCGATTTAACTGTTTCACCCGAAGCACGCCTGTCGGCCGCAAATCCAGGAAC
>JAGQQS010000835.1 GCA_020426105.1 Planctomycetaceae bacterium | reverse complement strand
GCCGGTGCGGCAGTTCCGATGCCGGTCAGCGCTGTGCTCTCTGGACGTCGCAACAATCCCCCTGAACCAGAGAAGGGCATTCGGTCGCTCGCGGTCTACAACCCGATTCACTATCAGGAACTGCCTGAACTGTTCATGGACTTTATCAGTGCACTGACCGGCAAAAGCCCTTCAACGACCGGGGCCGGAAGTGAAGGAGCGCTGACCAAGGGCCCGTTCAATGCCCTGCTGCCGATCACCGATCTGAACAATGCCCTGGTCAGTTATCTGCTGACGGGTCTGGCCGGTTTTTCCACTCCGGCCGGCCACATCGGTCCGTCAGTCAGAGTTGATCATGATATCAGTCTGCTGATCCCGGAAATCTGGTGTCGTCTGAGTCCTGAAGAGCGAGACCCGAAGTATCTGATCGGAGAACAGCTGCTGGAGAAGCTGGAGGACTACGAACTGGACGGCAAAACGATCCTCGCAAGCCGGCTTGGCTACCGTATCACATCCCGTTTTATTCGTCGATTTGCCGGGCGAGTGTTCGACAATCCGAACAAGGTTTTCGACACAGCCATCCTGAAACCCGAAACACAGGATCCGGCCGCCTTCGCTGACGGGGTGCTGCACATTACAGAGGCGCAGGAACGAGTTGCCCGGTACTATTTCCAGGACGGCTCTGCCGAACTGGCCTGTCCGCCTCTTCAGGCACTGCTGCATATTATGACGGAGGGTCACTATCAGGGTAAACGCATCACGGATCCCGAGATCCGCAGCCTGTTCACTCTGGAGTCGATGCTGGCATCCGACTGGTATGCTGACCGCCTCAGGCTGCGGCAGCAGCGTGATCAGAAGCTCTGGCAGCGCCATGTCCAGGCGCTGGAGCGGTTTCAAATGCTTGAAGAATTCGCTGACGAAGTGGTTTCGCTGAAGATTGACCAGCGACTGGAACTGTCGCGCCGACGACTGGCCGAAGTCTCAGCCGCTGAGTATCTTCAGCGACTCCATGGAACGCTGGGAGCCGATCGCCTGCGACTTTGAGGCGATTGTACGACCGGTGGACTCGACAATTCTGATGTGAGTTTCCTGCGGGGAAGATTGTATGCTGGTTGATGGCGAGGGGTCACCGCGTGTGTGCCTTTTTGAAAGTCGGCGTTCGGTCGAAATGGTAACGCTGGTGAAGAAAATGGGCGCGACGGCAATTGCCGCTCCCTCAATGCGAGAAATCCCGATTCAGGATAACCCCACGGCCATCCGCTTTGTACACGATGCCGTCGCAGATCGCTTCCCGTTCATTGTTCTGCTGACCGGAGTCGGGACCGAAGCACTGTTTGAAGTGGCCCGCAGCCAGGGAATGCTGGATGATCTGTATGCTGCAATGCGACGAGCTACGGTGATTGTTCGAGGTCCCAAACCAGCCGCGGTTCTGCATCGCGTTAATATCCCGTTTGCGGTCCGACCCCCGGAACCCAACACATGGCGCGAAATGCTGGCAGCCATTGATCAGGCGATGTCCGAGAATCCGGAGGAATTTGACTTTCGCGGACGCGCGGTCGCTGTGCAGGAATACGGTCTGCCCAATGCGCGACTGTACGCAGAACTGGAAGCACGGGGTGCCATCGTAACGCCGATCCCGGTATACCGCTGGGCGTTGCCGGAAGACATGGCGCCGCTGCACAGAGCGCTGCAGGAAACGGCCGCTGGCAACGTGGATATCCTGCTCTTTACAAGTGCGAATCAGGTCAGCAATGTATTGGATACCGCAGAGCAGGGTGGTCATCTGGCGGGTATTCGTGCGGCGATCGAAGATCGGACTCTGGTTGCATCCATAGGTCCGACCTGTTCAGAATTCCTTTCGGAAAAAAACTGGCCGGTGCATTTTGAAGCGTCTCCGCCAAAGATGGGCCCACTGGTGCGAGGCGCCATCGATGTCTGGCAGAGTCGACGGAAAGAGTGAAATGACGTAATGAACGACCACCCTTTTTTGGTCATCGGACTTGTCATGGTGTTAGCAACCTGTTCATGGATAGTACTTTTTTGGACAGTTCCGCTACCGGAGTGGCGAAAGAATATTTTTTTGGGCCATCTCCTTGTTGCAGTCTTTTTCCTGACAGTCTCAGGAATGATCAGCTACTTACTTGATGTTCCAATGGAAATTGGTCACCTCGTTGTTACCGTAATTGGCTGTGCTCCAGCTGTAGGTGGCTACCTCCAATTCGGTCGGCGCAAATCCTGACATGATCCAAAGGTGCCATGCAGCGCTAACAGAACAACCTGCCCGAAAGTGCCGGGCGAGCACTTCGAACTGGTCGCGCATCGATGGGTGAAATGAAACGGCAGAATATCATCACCCGCAGAAACCTCTCGCTGATTCAACAGCGGCATAGCAATTTTCCTGCAATCGAGCTGACATCACTTGCACGTATACGCTGGAAAAAGAATGCCGTTTCCTTTGTCAAGTGGCAGGTACCTGTATTTGGTCCGCAGCACCCTTCGGGCGGTTTGGCGATCGGCTTCAACCCACTTTTCTGACGATTTGCAGAGCACTAGACTACAGCGAGTGTCAGTTAGTCAGGTTCAATTCGGGAGAGATCAATTATGAAACAGTTTCAATTCTGGTGCGGGCTTGTTTGCGGAGTTGTTGTCACTTTCGCGGCAAGCCATATCACCTCGCTGCCTGCTGCTCTTGCTGAGGGTGAAACGAAATCCTCGACAGCAACGAACTCAAAGGATTCTCCGATGCTCTACGAACTCCGAACATACTACACGCCCGAGGGCAAACTGGACGCACTCAACGCCCGCTTCCGGAATCACACGATGACATTGTTTGAAAAGCATGGCATGAAGAACATCATGTACTGGACGCCGGTCGATAAGCCGAACACGCTTATTTACGTGATTGCTCACAAGGACAAAGCGGCCGCGGATGCATCATGGAAATCATTTCGTGAAGACCCGGAGTGGAAGAAAGTCGCGGAGGAGACTCAACGCGACGGCAAGCTTGTGGATAAAGTGGAATCGGTGTACATGAATCTGACCGATTATTCACCCGTTCCGTAGTTCCGGCCAGGCTCAGCAAAGTGGCCCGGAACCAACAGCGAGATGGCCCGAAGGGTGCTGGACATTACAGGTTCCTGAACCCTTCAGAAAGTTTCGCCTGCGGCCGATTGCTGTGAGTCGCCGGACACTGCATTCAAACGGGACGGTGTTTGCCTGAATCCATCGGATCCAGGCAGATCAACCAACAACGGTTGCTGCTGTCGCAAAGGTGAATTCAGGGTCCGGCGGACATCTCGACCCCGAATCAACCATTGTCAGGTATTAGAACCTCGGGCGTGTGCTCCGCAGAAATTTGAGCACCGGCCAGCGCTGCGCAGGTTTTTTATCAGTGTTTGGTGACGAGACAGCGGACGAGTGTGTCTGGCGTGCTATACTACCGTGTGCCGACGGAGGTCGGTTCCTTTCTGACCTTGACGTCTCGAAGCCAAGCTAAAACACCATGCCGCCGCGAACCATCCACGTACCGACTCTGCGACGATATCTGGTGCCGTTTGATCCGAAGCGCGTCCCGCATCTGTTTACGGACATCCTGATCGTCGGCGGCGGGATCGCCGGGATTCGTGCGGCACTGGCCGTTGATCCGGCACTGCGAACCGTCGTGATCACGAAGGATTCGCTGCAGCAGTCCAACAGCGCGTATGCCCAGGGGGGTATTGCGGGAGTGCTGAATCCGCTTGACGATTTCTCGAACCATGTGGCGGATACCATCGCAGCCGGGAAAGGCTTGTGTGATCAGGAAATTGTGGAACTCGTCATTCGCGAAGCCCCGCAACGAATTCGCGATCTCATTGCGTACGGTGCAGAATTCGACAAAGTGGATGGCGAACTGGCGTTGACGCTGGAAGGCGGACACAGCCATCCGCGTGTCGCACATGCGCTGGGCGATGCCACCGGGCAGGAGGTCATGCGGGCGATGAATCGTCGCGCCGCGGAAGCGGAAAACATCGACCTGTGGCCGAGAACGTTTACCATTGATCTGTTGACACATGAAGGGAACTGTCGCGGCGCCCTCGTGTGGAATCCTAATCACGGCCGGACATTTATCTGGGCCAAGCAGACGATACTTTGCACCGGCGGGGCGGGCGCTCTGTATCGGGAAACCACAAACCCTCAGATCGCCACCGGGGATGGACATGCCCTCGCCCTCCGCGCGGGTTGCGAATTGAGAGACATGGAATTCATGCAGTTTCATCCCACGGTTTTGTACATCGCCGGGAGTTCACGCTACCTGATTTCGGAGGCTGTACGTGGCGAAGGCGCTCAACTGCTCGACTGCAATGGTTATCGCTTTATGCATGATTACGACTCGGCAGGGGAGCTTGCCCCGCGTGATGTTGTCAGTCAGGCCATCACGCAGCAGATGGCGAAGACGGCGCATCCCTGCGTGTATCTGGATCTTTCCTCGATCCCGGCAGACCATGTGCGACATCGATTTCCGCATATCGGTCAGGTCTGCATGGACTTTGGGCTGGATCTCACGAAAGATAAGGTACCAGTTCGCCCCGGAGCGCACTATATGGTTGGCGGTGTGACGACGGATGCTGACGGTCGCACATCGATACCGGGTCTGTGGGCCGCGGGGGAGGTGACCTCGACCGGCCTGCATGGCGCGAATCGGCTGGCCAGCAACAGTCTGCTGGAGGGTGTTGTCTTTGGACTGCGCTGCGGGCAGAACGCGTCCCGTGTGGCACTGAGCCAGCCGGACAACTTCACGGCTCCGCGACTGGAATCGCCCGCGAATACGATCCGATCGCGTGGTGAAGATCAGTTGGATCTCACAGACATTCGCAATTCGCTTCGCAGCCTCATGTGGCGTAACGTCGGTATCAGCCGGAATGAGCACGATCTGGTGACTGCCAGGCAGCAACTGGATTTCTGGGCGAACTACGTATGTCGCCGTGATCTCGTGGATCCTCCCGGATGGGAGCTTCAAAACATGATGCTGGTTGCCCGATCAATGGCGGCGGCCGCGCTGGAACGGCGCGAAAGTCGTGGCGTGCATGCTCGATCAGATTACCCTCAGACACTGGAATCACAGCGGACGCATATTTGCATTCGCAATTGAATCGACATTTCTGTAACAGGGATCCCGGATGCAGGAAGAAATCAACCGACTGCTGGCCGAAATTCAACGGGCTCGATCCACAGAGCGAAGGACCGAGCCGCGTCATCCCTTTGTGCGGCCGGTCAGGATTCATTTCCCGCATGGCCCGACGCTCGCGGCCTTTTCGAAGGATATTTCGGCTCAGGGGATAGGCGTCGTCTGCGACTTTAGTATTGAAACCGGCTCGCTGGCCACGCTTGAAATCCACAGCATCCACGGCGATTCGGTGATCCTGAGATCAGAAGTTCGCTGGTGTGACTCGTACGGCAAAGGCTGGTACCTGACGGGCTGGAAGTTCATCTCGGCGGGCAGCCGCCCCATGGCGTAAAGTCGCCGGAAGAAAACTTCGCCTGCGAATGCTACACTGCCCGTATGGCGGATCGAGATTCCTGTCGAAGTCGGAATCGGGATAAGACGGCAGGCCAGGGGACCTCGCACGGATCCCGTGGCACATCGTATCCTGCCGCTGAAACATATGATCCTGCCGGGAGCATTTCATCAGAAGCGTCCTCCGGAAAGCTTTTTTCTCTTGGTCCAGATCATTCTTTCAACCCTGAATGCCCGGTACAGCCACAGTTCGTTTGGTCTGCGATACCTCCTTGCAAACATGGGGGACCTGCAATCACAGACATCGTTGCTGGAATTCACGATCAGCGACAATACCAGCGATATACTGTCGGCAATCCTGGCGCATTCCCCGCGTATCGTCGGCTTTGGAGTGTATATCTGGAATGTCGAACAGACGACCCGGCTGATTGCCGATCTGAAACGCGTTCAGCCGGACACCATCATCGTGCTCGGCGGTCCTGAGGTCAGCTATGAGACGGAAGGACAGCACATCATTGCGCTGGCAGATTATGTTATCACGGGTGAAGCCGATGACGCATTCCGTCAATTGTGTGAACAACTGCTGTCAGATGCCGACTCGGAGGTTCCCCGGGCATCGGATGCCCGGACGATCCATGCCCCGGTGCCCGCAGTGGACCAGCTTCACTTGCCCTATGATTTTTATTCAGACGAAGATATCGCGCAGCGGATTATTTATGTGGAAGCGTCACGGGGGTGTCCATTCACATGTGAGTTCTGTCTGTCGGCACTGGATATCCCTGTCCGCCAGTTTGATGTTGACGGCTTTCTGAACGCGATGCAGAGTTTGCTGGATCGAGGTGCCCGACACTTCAAATTCGTGGATCGGACATTCAATCTGAATCTCCGGGTAAGCCGGGCCATCCTGCAGTTCTTTCTGGATCGATCACAAGGTGGATTGTTCCTGCATTTCGAACTGATTCCGGATCGTTTGCCGGAATCGATTCGCGAATTGATTGTGCAGTTTCCGGCAGGAATGCTGCAGTTTGAAATCGGAGTGCAGACTTTCAACGACGAAGCCAGCCGGTTGATCAGTCGGCCGCAGGATAACGCAAAGCTGGAAGAAAACTTCCGGTTTCTGCGCGAGAATTCGGGGGTGCATATCCATGCCGACCTGATTGTCGGACTGCCCGGTGAATCGCTGGAAAGCTTCGGACAGGGCTTCGATCGACTGTTTGGATTGCGTCCCCAGGAGATTCAGGTGGGTATCCTGAAGCGCCTCAAAGGAACTCCCATTGCGCGGCACAGTGACGCCTGGCAAATGATTTACAGTTCAAATCCTCCCTTCGAGATTCTGAGCAACCGGCTGCTGAGCTTCGAGACGATTCATCGGTTGCGACGATTTGCGAGATATTGGGATCTGATCGGCAACAGCGGAAACTTTGTCGGCACCGTTCGTCTGCTCACCGACGATCAGCCATCTGCTTTCGAACGGCTGCTGCATTTGTCAGACTGGTTGTATGATCAGGAGCAGCGTCGGCACGGAATTTCGCTTATTCGACTGTTTGAGCGGTTATTCGAATTTCTGACGGTCGAAGGGCGGCTGAGCCGTCAGCGGGTCGCCGAAACTCTGTGGGCTGACTACACCCGCGGAGGCCGCCGTGATCGGCCCGCATTTCTAAAGGAGTTCGATTTGCCGGTTCCTCCGCCACGCGTGCCAACGGCCGAAGCGGTGCCGGCGCGACAAGGACGGCATCTGGAAAAATAGGCTAAGAAAAGGGATCGGGAACCAATAGTGCGCAGCACCCTGCGGGCCATTTGGCTA
>JAGQQS010000834.1 GCA_020426105.1 Planctomycetaceae bacterium | reverse complement strand
CCTTGTCGGGATTGGCGATCGCCCAACTGCTGACCCAGAGGCCCCCGCGACTGCGGCCCAGCAGACAGGGCCTGGCTGTAAAACCACGCTTCAAAGTCAATTCAGCATAAAGCGCCGTCATTAGCTGCTGGCATCGCGGACCGCCGTATCCCTCGCCAACGTCGATGCCCGCCACGGCCACTCCCGCTGCAAGAAATTTCTCATGCATCCATTTTTCATGGCTATCGGGTAAGCCAGGCAAAGTCGGAGCGTACATGATCCACGGTTGTGGCATTCTCCGCTTTTCTTCCACAGGCAGCAGAATGAATGACGGGCAGCCTTCAATCAGAAACGATTCACCTGGCAGGATCAATTCCTTGACGATTTCCGTGCGTTCATCTTCGGCGGCAATTGGCGATATGGCAGAAAACAGCGTCAGGACCAGAACACACGACAAGCGGAGGGCAAATTGAAACATGTGACGATCCCTGAATATTGAAAATATTATGACCCGACTTCAATCCAGAACAGCGATTGCATCAATTTCAATGTGAATACAGTCCATCGGAAAGCGGACGCCAACAAGCGTGTTCACGGGATAATCGTCGCCAAAGAATTCATGGTAGATGTCAATTTGTTCGCCTTCAAATGGATGCCACGCGTGCGGGTCGGCCACAAACATGGTCAGTTTGCAGATATCCGCAGGCTTGCCGCCTTCAGCCTTAACCATCCTCGTGATTCGATCGAGTACGACGCGAAGCTGTTCCATCGGACTGCCATTCTGCGCCGGTGATCCGTTCGCCGTGCAACCGGAAATAAACAGCATGTTTCCCGCTCGAACACCGCGACTGTAATGCGGACCGGACGGATAAATATCTTCAAACGCGATTCGTTTTTTTTCCACGTTCCACTCCCTGAATTCTCACGCTCAGAACAGGACCTGTTTACGGAGTTGCATTCTAAAGCAAACCGGAGCAACGGGCTATTGCGCCTGTCGGCCTGGCATACGACCTGGATGCCCCCATGCTGTTATCGCGAATCCATGAATTCAATCCGATTGACAATCTCGCCCCGCTCGCCAAAGCCGCAATCCCGATCTATCACATTTACAGCACGGCGGATGAAATCGTGCCCTTGCAACCAAACTCTGAGGAATTGGCGCGGCGCTATCGCGCACATGGCGGGCAAATCCACTTAGAGATCATGCCGGGTGGTAAACATGGCGGAGAAGAGTTTTACACATCTCAGGCGGCGGCCGATTTTATCACTTCAACGATACAAAAGTTCAACGCCACCTCTTTTCAGCATCCCACGCTTCCATGCGGCAAGGCTGGGCGGGTACCCTGCAGCAAACTCTCAGAGTTTCGTGGCGACTGAATCGGTCGCAGGACTTAAATGCCTGCGCAGCAGGTGTTCTGCCTGAATGGAAATGCCGCGATGACGACAAAAGATTCGGAACGGGAACCAGATCGCTCCATTCCGTGTATGACGCAGCCCATAGAGATGAAAACTCCAGCTTGCGTCTACGGAGTCGACATCCTGGACGGTGACGATGCATGGACGCTGTTTGAGGCGTCAACAGCAGGAACGCTGTCTCTCTGCAATTCATGACTCGCGGTGATTGCTGCGCTGGATCTCACCGGAAGGATACGAATGCCTCCGGCGGATTTGGGCCCTCGGATAATGTTCCCGGAAATGTGCGAGCCCGTTCCAACGCAAATGCACTGTTTCTTTTGGCTCAGCCCGGCGTGGCAATGCCGTTTGCAGGTGGTTCAGTGTTGCAGGATAAGTTCCTCGACTTTTGTTGCCGGGTCTGAAATGATGTGTCGGGTCAAGACTGTTGAGTTCAGACAAAAAGAGCAAAACGATTCTGAACCGAGTAAAGGTAACCGATGACATCACCTTCCCCCTTCGGAATGGCGCCTGCACTGTCACGACGGACCATGTTGAACGTTGGTACGATCGGCATGATGGGGCTGGGATTGCCCCAGTTGGCTGCTCTGGAATCAGCAGCGTCTGCCACCCCCACCGCGTCGAAAAAATCTGTGATCTTTGTCTTCATCAATGGCGGACTGTCCCATCAGGACACGTTTGACATGAAACCCCAGGCGCCCGACAGTGTCCGCGGGGAGTTTCAGCCGATCCATACACAGACGCCGGGAATTCAGATATGCGAACATCTGCCGATGATGGCAGCGCGAACTGACAAGTACGCGATCGTGCGTTCTCTGTCGACCGACAGCAGCGACCATGGTCCCGCATGTCATATGTTGTTCACGGGGCGACTTGATTTTCCCGCCGGATTTGTTGATCAGGGGAAGATCAGTTCGAACGAATGGCCATCGTTATTGTCACAGATTACCTACATGATGGCGAACGGGGAAATCTTGCCACCAGCGGCCGTGCTTCCGCAACCTAGTATCAATGAAGCCAACGCCGTTCGCCCCGGCCAGTATGCGGGAAAGCTGGGCAATCGCTGGGAATCATGGCACATCGATATAGCGGCACCCTGTGCGCTGGGAAACGGCGCTTGTCCGCATTGCTTTCGATTCAACGGAGAAGTCTTTGAGCATGGTTCACCTTCGGTATTGAATATGCCAATGCTCAGCCTTCCTGATGGCGGACGATCGCGATTTATGAATCGAATTGAGTTGCTGTCGCATGTCGAGCGACAACAGCAATTGATGGAAAAGATCGCAATGACAAATCGGCTGGATCGTGACCGTCAGCAGGCAATTTCAGTACTCGCAGATGCCAAAGTGCGCTCGGCATTTGATGTGGAAAACGCTGATCAGGAATTGCAACAGCGTTATGGTCGTAATAAATTCGGTCTTTCGCTGCTGATGGCTCGGCGTCTTGTGGAAGCCGGTGTGCGACTAGTGCAGGTCAACCTTGGGAAAAACTCGTCGTGGGATACACATGTGGGAAACTTCGTGAACCTTAGGAACAACCTGCTGCCATTTGCAGATCGTGCACTCTCCGCGTTACTTGATGACCTGGATGAATCAGGGATGCTGGAATCGACGCTGGTAATTATCAGCGGGGAATTTGGCCGGACACCTGCAATCAACAAAGATGCCGGACGTGACCACTGGGGCCCGGCCATGAGCGGTCTGTTTGCCGGAGGAGGCGTTCGCGGCGGGCAGGTCATCGGTGCAACGGATGATATTGCCGCCTGGCCCGTCAGCGACCGGTACACACCGGAAAACATTGCTGCCACCATCTTTCACACACTGGGGATTGACGAACGCAGGTCATGGCACGACATCGACGGACGCCCCCATGAATTGTATCGAGCCCAGCCGATCGCGGGCCTTTTTTAGTCGTTCCTGCCGGTTATAGGGTATCACCTGATAACCTGAAACGAGTAATCTGTCGCGGACCGCAAATGTATTCTCAGTCGAACGGTCTGGCTTCTTAATGCTGACAAAACGGATCCTGGGGAACTACATTTTTGGCCATGGCCAAATGCCGCTGCTGTCGCGCCGCCGTTTTCACGCAATCATAAACTGTGAGGATGCAGTCGAGATCCACGCGGAGCCGGAAGCAGAAATTGCTGGATCACTCAGGTCACGCCCTCCTGAGTGGTTTGGGTTTGAGCTGCTGCGCGTCGTCTTCGCGATCATCCTTGACGCTTCGTCGAACGGCATTGGTGGTCGTTTTGACTGCGCAGCCTGACGGCGATTCGAGACCTTGTAAATCAAAATGGTTAGGTTCGCAGCATTCTCAACCATAGTGCACATTGCGGAAGTGAATGCCAGTCAGTTTTGTACCGCTTCAACTTCCATCATAAAACGAGTCGATAATCATCTGATTATGAACAAGAAAAGCGTGCCGATGACTCAGTTGTAAAAGTTATTTTCGCGCAGGCCCTAAGTGACGTCGCAATCATGAACACGAGCCCGTTGCGGCGCGGAGCCGATTCCGGAACGGAGAACTCAGTCGGGTCGCTCATGGTTGGCTCTCTGTCTGACGTTCACCTGTCCAACTGACGTTCGGGTCAATCGGGAACATCCTGCGGCCCAGCCGGGTGTAAGGCAGTCGACGAAAATCATGCGACAGCGCACTGGCCGTATCGACGTTGAAGATTGAACCGGCAATGGGGGCGAAGCCGGACCGGAAGTGCCCCGTTGATTTGACTGCCAGATAGCGCATCGGGCGACAATCAAGGCCCAGGCTGCGACAGAAAGCCAGGTCGACTGGCTGATGACGGCCGCTGATCACGACCACATGCACGCCGTCCTGCTCCAGCCAGGCGGAGGGCCCCATTTCGCCGACCACTCCTGCCCACATTGGACCATCGTAAGTGAACTGCCCATTCGACACGGCACGCACTCGGACCCGCATCGACACCGGAGGTCCAACCAGTGGTTGAGATTTGCCGCCGATGAGGATATCGATCTCTGCTCCTGCGCCCGCAGAGACGGCTTGAGCAGCCACGTCCGGATCGACCATGTAAAGCACTGCCGAGGGAACCAGCTTTCGTTCAATGAACAGACGCAACATCTCGGTGGCATCTCCCGCCGCACCACCCCCGGTATTGTCTCCCTGATCTGCGAAAACGATTGGGTACTTGCCACGTTGCTCACCTTGATCGAGCGCCAATTCCGGCGGCAGCGGCTCACGCTGCCATTGGCTGCGGCGATCCCAGAGCCACTCTGCAAGTTCATCCGCGTTTCGCCGGGCCAGTTCTTCATCGTTGTCTGTGACGACGATCACCGAGGTGCCGACCGTTGGATTGTCGATCCACTGATACCCGACGCCGATGCTGGCGGATAATACGCCGGGACGCTGATCGAGTTCGCGCAGTTTTCCCACTGCGTCGCTCATCGGTGGTTCGGCGTCGATCATCCGGGCAGCCGACCACAGCAACGGCAGAAAGCGCACCGCCATCGTGGGCCGTACCTCGCCCGTCACTGTCCGCGCCATGATGCGCGCGGCATGAACGGCTCGTTCCGCCATATCGACGTGAGGATAGGTCCGTTCGACGACCAATACACTGGCTGCCCGCTCCATAACGGGGGAAATGTTGCAGTGCAGATCATGCACCGCCATCAGCGGAACTTTCGGGCCCACCAGTTCACGGACGCGGGACAGGACTTCTCCGTCGGCATCATCCACGCCCTGTGCAGCAAAGGCTCCGTGCAGACTAAGCAGGACTCCATCAACGGGAAGCGCCTTTCGCAATCGGTCCAACAGGTCTTCGATGGCACACTCCAGGCTTTCCCGTGTGACAGGCGGGCTGGTGTTGGCATCGATCCACAGCAGCGGAACAAGTTCATGACCGGACTCCCGTACGCCGCGTACCAGTCCGTCAACAATCGTGTTGGCGTCGCCCAGCGAGCGAAGTTCCTCGCCATATTTCCAGACGCGAGCTTCCGACATCAGCGTGGGCGCTTCCGCCGTGAGCGACGGTGCTGCAAATCCGCAGGTCTCATGTTCAATTCCACCGACGGCGATCCGCATTGCCGTGAATACTCCAGGAGGGAACGGTTGACTGATTTAGGCGAGCGGCAGACAAGAAATGACCTTCCGGTAGTTTCGTAAGACGGACTGGAAGTCCGTCCTGCATGTATTATTTCAGCTGCCGTTCTCCTTAACGGTCACTATTGATCGCGCTGGCCACACACCATCGTCCCCGCGCATCACACGCGGCATAGTACATGCGATATCGGCCCGGTGCGATCCTGATGAGCGACATATCCTCGGCGTGAACGGCATCGATTTCCTCGCCACCGTAACCAGCTCCTTCCAGAACCAATTCCAATGGTCCCCACTTCAGTCCATCCACTGACTGAGATACAAAGATCCGTGACCGGAACCCCGACATGTCCGAAGCAATCGAGGCTGCCGCGAAGTCGATACTGCGTCCGTTTGCGATGGCCTCGACATCGTAGCTGGGGTGGACCGGGACTGCCACCCCCTGAACTGGCACCTGCCAGGCCGAAAGAAACATCGTCCAAAGTCCACCCGACTCTGTCGGAGCAATCACCTCACCCGTCGTGATCCCGGCGGAGTCATAGGCCGACTGCTTGTCGAGGACGCGGTCGCCGGGTTCCTTCTCGAAATGGAGTCCGTCCAAAGTGATGGCACTCATGATTCTTTGAGAGATCCGAGTCCCCTCGGAACACCCACCGGGACCATACACCGACTCAAAGTAATAAAATCGACCGCGCCCATCGGGCAATGCCAGATAACGTACGCCGCCCGCCCCGCCCGGTGCCTGCAATCGAACTCCCGCCTCGAGTTCCCAGTTCAGCATGTCGGCAGAAATTGCACTGCAGATGACTGTGGGAATGGAAGCTGGTCCGCGCGATTCAAAATACATTCGCCAACGCCCGTCCGCACACGCGGTGACCGAAGGGGAGATCACTCGCAGTGACATGTGCGGGATCTTCGGCTGAGGCGCCAATCGAATCCCCGGCTCCTTTTGAAAATTCAGTCCGTCTTCGGAAACGGCACTGAGAATATATCCCTGACAATTCGGATAGGGCTTCGCAGGCCCGACCGCTGTATAGAACAGCCGATAGCCTCCCGAGGGAAGCCGCACGACGCACGGCGACTGCAGCTTGGAGCTGTCGAGATCCCGCGATCCCTGTAATCGCGGACCGTCTTCCTTAATCCATGACTTGAACCGTTCCATTCTCAGACTCCAGCAGTCGGTTTTACAGAGCAGGTCTCGCTTCAACGAAAGAGAACGCAACCAGTTCTGTCAGTTCGCCTTCCAGGTGAGCTTAACGACCCAAATGCTGTTCGTGTCCGGCGCGTTTTCGGGGATCGCGCTCCAGCCGTGGGGGATGCGGTCATACATCACCATCACTGATTGTTCATCCAATGCCACGACTTCCGTGTATGAGGTTGTCCGGTCAGAGCGCACGATGACTTCTTGCGGGTGGATTTCGTTGTGATGGCTTTGCAGGTCCACCTGCAACCAATCTTTCCCGTCGCCGGCGCGGTTGATCCAGGCAAAGATGCCGGGGCGGCCGCCAGTCAGGACGAGGGAACCGTCTTTCATCTGCGCCACGCTCGGCTGCACAGAATGAGCATCCTTCATGGCTACCGGTGTCGACCACGTGCGGCCATCATCGTCACTAAAAGTCTGGCCGTAGGGAACACTGGAGGCCAGCCGAAAGACATTCATCAACCGCCCGTCTTTCAGGCGGACCGTCTGCGATTCGCATGGTCCTTCGCCGCCGGCAAGCGGGCAATCGAAGCCTGCAATCAGCGATCGAAACTTCCAGGCCAGCCCATCGGTGGATTCCACCATGACCAGGCTGTATCGCTGCTCGCCCTTGAAATAGCCATACATCGTGGCCAGGTAGTCGCCCGACTTGCCCGCGAGACCGTGGCCGTTGAAACCGAACCCCGACAGCCCCAGCTTCTCGTTGAAGCTGCGATCGGGCCTGGGCCAACCCGAGACGGTCACGCTCTTGTCGGTGAAGCTGACTTTCCGTGCACCGTTCTTTCCCGCGACGATCTGATGCCAGCCGCGCATCGCCTCTCCATCCGGATAGAGATTGAACGGCAGCAACATCTCATCGCCGTTCTTCAGTCGTAACATCGTTTCGGCATAGAGGTCGCCTTTGGGCATGATGGAAGAGGGTTCGCTCCACGTCAGACCATCATCCGCAGACCAACTGACGGAAGAGGTTCGATCACTGACAACGGCATCCAGATTCGTCGAGAACGTCGCGAACAGCTCGCCGCCCGAGAGCCGCGTCATCGTGGGAAACCACAGGTATCTCTGACTGCGGGCCACCAGTCGCGGCTTCGAGAGCGAGACTTCGAGACCATCGAGCGAGACAGTTTTTGTCATCTCCCAGGCGGGCCTTTGTTGATCGTCAGCCAGCAGCGGAACACCTTCGACCACCATAGCGGCTTTCGCCATCAACGCGAGACAGGCGACGATGGTGATCCGAAGGGCAACGGCCCGGATGCGAGCGGCGCGGCAAAAAAAATTTGCTGTCATGGTTTTTTGTTTCCTGTCTCCAAAGAAATCACGGTCTCAGGTGTATGTGACATCGGGCGGCTCGGTGCGACTTAACACTTGTCCTCGGAAGGTGATGCGGACCTCGTCGAGCGTCACGTACCCCTCGGGCAGTTGGCTGCGCCAGACCGGATAGTCCTTCTCCGGACGCAGCAGGTGTGGATCGCCGTTGAGGCGGATGGATAAGGAAGATCGCGGCATGGTGTGCTGCTTCCGATGAAAAAGTGAAGCTCACTAAGCACGCCTCAGCGGTTCGCTGCTGGCAGCAGGTCGATCCCAGAGTGATCAGGGCGGATCCTAACACGCAGCAGACGCAGCGACATGTTCCTGGCATCCGCAGTGGTGTGTCCGCCAGTCCCCTGATCAGCGATGAGCAATGTGCCGTCGGGCATCTCAAACGCTTTGCCATAGGCATAGCAGTTGTCGACCAGAAATCCGTGGTCTTTTCCCGGGGCGATCCACGTCTGGCCGCCGTCGGTGCTGAAAATGATCCGCAAGCCACCGCGCGTGTAGGAACCGTGCAGGCACACCAACGTTCCGTCTCGCAGGCTGTAAAGACTGGGAGCATAAAGCCGCATGCCAAATGTTGCCGGCGCCGTCCACGTTTGCCCCTCGTCCGACGACCAGCTGATATCTCCTTCCGGCCGCGCCATCATGACCAATCGTCCATCCGGTAACTGTGTCGCGTTGG
>JAGQQS010000833.1:2787-3139 GCA_020426105.1 Planctomycetaceae bacterium | reverse complement strand
ATGCCTGTTTCGGCATAAAATGCTGATGAGAGAGAGCTGAGTGATACCAAAAAGTCACATGTGGAGCAATGCGGAATTGTTTGCCGAAATACGCCGTTTTTTGAGACTGAACGCGAATTGCCTCCACTTCTCAGGAATCCATGCTGCCCGATCGTTGTACTCTCGATGTTGGCGTGAAATACTCTGCCGCCATCCGGGTTGCGCAGAGTTTTCGCCTGCCCGGGCTGAACTTCCGCCGCCAGGCGGGGCCGAGGAGCGAATCGTTGCTCAACGGCAAACGGCTGTTGATGAACTTAACTTAACCGCGTTCAGTCGCTGATCGTGACTCGTCGCGAAGTCCTTTCCGGCAGAA
>JAGQQS010000833.1:0-2780 GCA_020426105.1 Planctomycetaceae bacterium | reverse complement strand
AAGGACCTACAGAACACAGTCCTTTTCCGGCAGACAGGACCTGCCAAACACAGTCCTTTCCAGCAGAAAGGACCTACAAAACACAGTCCTTTCCGGCAGAAAGGACCTACAATAAGGTAACATGCTATCATGCTCTGGGAAGTTGAAATTCTGCCGATTGGCAGCGAAAAGGATTACGAAGGTCAACGCATTCTGGCGAGCGCCCGCAGTCAGGGGATTTCGGGTCTCGATCATGTGAAGTCGGCGAAGACATTTCTGATTCAGGGCGATCTGGCTCGTGGTGATGCGTCGCGTGCTGCGGAGGAATTGCTGGTCGATCCCGTAACGGAACAATTTCACATTCATGAATTGCCTGCGGCGGAATCTCAGGCTTCAAATTCACAATCACCGATTCAACTGAACGTGCTGCTGCACCCGGGCGTCACCGACAGCGTTGCCGAGAATGCAGCTAAAGCCCTGGCTCAGCTGAACTTCAGCGTCACCAACGTGGCGACCTGTCGACGCTACTGGCTCTCCGGCGACCTGGGCGCGGCAAAATTGACGCAACTGTCGAAGAAGGTGCTCGCTAATGACGCGATCGAATACGTGGTCAACGGGCCACTGCAGATTAAAGATTTGTCGCTTGGCAGTGAATACAGGTTTAAGCTGACGACCATTGCCATTCGCGACATGAGCGACGACGAACTGATGGTGCTGAGCAAAAAGGGACAGCTGTACCTCAGCATTGCGGAAATGAAGACGGTGCAGGACTACTTTCGCGGCCTGCAACGTGATCCGACCGACATCGAACTCGAAACTATTGCACAAACCTGGAGCGAACACTGTTCGCATAAGACGCTTGGCGGGCGAATCCATTACGTGGAAACGCGCGACGGCAGGGTCGTTCGCGACACCCACTTCAACAATATGCTGAAGGAAACCATCTTCGCCGCGACCGTACAGATCCGGAAAAACCTCGGCAAAGACGACTGGTGCGTAAGCGTGTTCAAGGACAATGCGGGAATCGTGAAGTTCGACGATCAGCAAAACGTCTGTATCAAAGTCGAAACGCATAACCATCCGTCAGCCATTGAACCCTACGGTGGTGCTAACACGGGACTGGGCGGTGTGATTCGCGATCCGCTGGGCACTGGTCTGGGAGCCCGCCCGGTTTGCAGCACGGATGTCTTCTGTTTCGCTCGCCCGGACTATCCGGCCGATCAGCTCCCGCCGGGAGTGCTGCATCCACAGGCTGTGATGCAGGGAGTCGTCGCTGGTGTTCGCGACTATGGCAATCGCATGGGTATACCCACGGTCAATGGTGCCGTTTGTTTTGATGATCGATATCTCGGCAATCCGCTGGTTTACTGTGGCAACGTGGCAATGATTCCCATCGACAAGTGCGACAAGAAAGTCAGCCCGGGTGATCTGATTGTCGCCGTCGGCGGACGTACGGGGCGCGATGGGATCCACGGCGCCACGTTTTCATCGGTGGAACTCACCGAAGAGAGCGAACATATTTCCGGCGGTGCGGTTCAGATCGGTAATCCGGTTACCGAGAAGATGGTCGCCGATGTCATTCTGGCCGCACGCGATTTGAATTTGTATTCCGCGATTACCGACTGCGGTGCCGGCGGTTTCAGCAGCGCGGTGGGCGAAATGGGCGAAGACACCGGCGCCGAAGTTTGGCTGGATAAAGCGCCACTGAAATATTCTGGTTTGTCGTACACCGAGGTCTGGATCAGCGAAGCACAGGAACGCATGGTGTTGTCCGTGCCACCTGCAAACTGGCAAGCGTTCCACGACTTGTGTGCTTCGGAAGGTGTGGAAGCAACGGCCATCGGTAAGTTCACTGACACGAAGCAACTTGTACTGAAATATGGCGACCACGAAGTCGGCAACCTGAGCATCGACTTCATGCACGGCGGTCGTCCGCCCGTGATTCGTGAAGCAGTATATGAGATCAAAAGTAGCCCTCACGCTCCGCGTGAGGAGCCCACAAGTGCCAATTCTCACCCATCCAGCAGCGCTGCCGTATCTTCAAATGCTGAGTTGCATGCAGGATCCGCCGGCACACAATCGCCGGGTTCTTCCATGGGGGCTCATCACGCGGAGCGTGATGGCTACATTAAGGCAGACTACACCGAGGACCTCAAAAAGATCCTCAGTTCTCTCAATGTCGCCAGCAAAGAATGGATCATTCGTCAATACGACCATGAGGTTCAGGCCGGCAGCGTGATCAAACCCCTCGTGGGCATTAACAACGACGGCCCGTCTGATGCGGCGGTTGTTCGGCCGGATCTCACGTCGCAGCGAGGTCTTGTTATTTCCTGCGGCATCAATCCACACTTTGGTGATCAGGATCCTTACTGGATGGCTGCATCAGCGATCGATGAAGCCGTTCGCAACTGCGTCGCGGTTGGCGCTGATCCGGACCGAATTGCGATCCTCGATAACTTCTGCTGGGGCAACACCGAACGTGCGGAAACGCTGGGGACTTTGGTTCGAGCGGCCGTTGGTTGTCAGGATATTGCGGTTGCTTACGGTACTCCATTTGTCAGCGGCAAGGACAGCCTGAACAATGAATTCAGTTACGAAGATTCCAGTGGCACTCGCCGCACGGTCGCGATTCCATCGACGTTGCTAATTACTGCTCTCGGTCAGGTCGATGACGTTGAAACCTGCGTCACCATGGACCTGAAAGGCCCGGGCAATCTGCTCTATCTGATTGGCGAGACGAAAGACGAAATGGGCGGCAGCCACTACAACCTCGTCAACGGCCTCACCGGCGGCAACGTGCC
>JAGQQS010000832.1 GCA_020426105.1 Planctomycetaceae bacterium | reverse complement strand
CGCGGCCCGGTGAATCCGATGGAGGTGCCAATACGTCGCAACTTTCAGTGGTGTCTGAAACTGAGGTCCTGACTTCCAAAGGGTATCCGGACGGCGGTGGTGAACTCATTCGTCTCGAAGATCAAAACGGTGTAATGACGGCTGTGTCCATCTGGAGTAGTAGCAAAGTTCTGAAAACAAAACTGACCAGTCCTGTCATTCTCGACGGATACGCGTACTCACTGTCCAATGGTTTTATGGAGTGTGCTCGGTTGGCGGATGGTGAACAAATGTGGAAACGCCGTGGCCGATTTGGTCACGGCCAGTTATTGCTGGTTGGACGTTTGATTCTGCTGCACAGTGAGTCGGGAGAACTGTATTTGCTGGAAGCGACGCCGGATGAGTACCGCGAATTCGGTGCGTTGAAGACGATTAATGGGGTTTGCTGGAACACGCTGTGCCTGGCTGGCAACAAACTGCTTGTCCGCAGTGAAATCGAAGCCGCATGTATTGAAATTCCGTTTGCAGATGCACCGCAGCTGTGACGTTAAGAGTTGTCGCGCTGCGATGAATATGAAGGCACTCAGCAGGAGTGACAGGGACTGCGCGATAGGTAAACATCGGAGGATTGAAAGTCTCCGCTGGTCTTGAGCCCATGCAATCGACGCGAGAAACGGTCGCGGCGTTTACTTCAGACCGCGTCGGATCAACAAAGCATCGACCGTTGGTTCGCTTCCGCGAAAGGCTTTGTACGCCTCCATCGGTTCGCGACTGCCGCCCACAGAAAGGATCGTGTCACGGAAGCGTTGACCGTTTTCACGCGTCAGTCCTCCGTGAGCCTGCATCCAGGCAAATGCGTCGGCAGCCAGAACTTCACTCCACAAATACGCATAGTAACTGCTGGAATAGCCTCCGGACCAGATGTGTGCAAAAAATGCTGTGCGATATCGTGGCGGAACTGGTCCGTAGTCAATACCGTATTTTTTAAGCACGGAAGCTTCAAACTGATCTGCATCCACTGGAATTTCATCCGTGGTCAGCGTATGCCATTCGAGGTCCAGCAGAGCAGCGGCGAGGTATTCGAGCGTATCGAAACCCTGATTAAACTTGCTGGCGCGAATCACTTTGTCCAGCAGTTCACTCGGGATCGGTTCACCCGTTTTAAAGTGCTTTGCATAGTTACTCAACACTTCCGGCTGAATCGCCCAGTCTTCCTCAAACGTTGAAGGAAACTCAACGAAGTCACGTGGCGTCGCTGTGCCGGACACAGAGGGGTAGGTTACATCTGAAAACATTCCATGCAGGGCATGGCCCATCTCATGAAACATGGTCGTGACATTGTCGAAGCTGATCAGCGCTGGTTCACCGACAGCGGGTTTGGGAATATTCAGCACATTGACGATCACCGGCTTTTCGTGCAGCAAATGCGATTGATCCACAAAAGAGCTCATCCAGGCTCCGCCACGTTTTGTATCGCGTTTGAAAAAATCCACGTAGTACAGGGCAAGGTGCGTGCCGTCCTTATCAAAAACGTCGAAAACACGCACGTCGGGGTGATAGACCGGCAGATCTGTGCGTTCGCGAAATTCGATGCCGTACAGCTTATGCATTGTGAAGAAGACGCCGTTCCGGAGCACGCTGTCCAGTTCAAAGTAGGGTTTCACCGCGGCTTCATCCACTTCGAAACGCTGCTGTCGCACTTTCTCCGCGTAGTATTCCCAGTCCCAGGGGGCCAGTGTGTGGTCAGCACCACATTCTTTCATCATGGCTTCCAGATCGCGTGCTTCCGCCTGGACCTTCTGCAGAACTCCCGGGACGAGATCTGCCAGCATTTTTCGAGCGGCCGCGGGCTCTTCCGCCATTTGGTTCTGCAGTTTGAAAACCGCGTGATTGGCGAACCCCAGCAGCCTGGCACGTTCCGCACGCAACTGAGCGATTTCAAGGATCAGTGGGCGGTTATCGATCCCGCCATCAAGGCCTAATCCACGATTTGCAGAAGCCTCCCAGATTCGCTTTCGCGTCGCCCGGTTGTTCAGTGAGGACAACACCGGAACTCGGGTCGTGTTGGTGATTTCAAGCAGATACTTACCGTCTTTGCCGCGTGCTTTGGCACCTTCAGCGGCCGCTGCTATGTCGGCGTCACTCATTCCATCCAGATCCGCCACATCGTCGATAAAGACTGAACGCTCTTCACTCAGTGCCAGCAGGTTCTCTTCAAACCTGGTTTCCAGCTTCGACAGTTGTTCGTTAAGCAGCCGAATGCGAGCCTGCTGGCTATCATCCAGTTTTGCCCCGGCGCGGACGAAACTTTCATAATGTTGTTTCAGGACTTCATGCTGTTCTTCATTTAACTCCAATGCGTCGCGGGTCTCGTAGAGTTTCTCGACACGCTTGAACAGACCACGATTGAGCAGGATGTTGTCGGAATGCGCGGCCTGCAGGGGCGCCAGTTCAGTTTCAATATTCTGCAGATCTTTGGATTTCTCCGCAGAAGTCATATTTGAAAATACATTTCGCACACGAGTCAGCAGTGCACCTGATTTTTCGATCGCAACAATCGTATTGTCGAAGGTGGGAGCTTCCTGCTGGCTGGCAATGGCATCCATTTCGGCGAGCTGTTGTTTCATGCCCGCCATAAACGCAGGCTGATAGTGTTCCAGGCGAATTTTATCAAAGGCCGGAGTGTGAAATACCAGCGGGCTTGGAGCTGCGAATGGATTGTCTGCGGAAAGGAGTGTCGCAGATGCATTGGATTGTTCGTCAGTCACGGCAGAATTTGGCTCCATTGAGACAGCAGAATTGTATTGTAACGACAGCACCGCACTGCTGACTGTCAGTAATGTCAGGCAGGGAAACATCGACTTCATAATCAATCGTCCTGTGTAAGTACTTAGAATCTCGCCTGTCGTTGCGTCAGAAACTCCACCAGCGCTTTATCGAACGGCATGCTGGTGTCGAGCGGCACATAGTCCGCTCCGATACTCAGACACACGGATCGATAACGCTCACGCAGTTCAGCCACAGCCTCCAGATAATCGGCACGAATCCCGGCCGCATCGAAGATCTCGTGATCCTGTGATTCCGGTTCAAGCAGATCCACGCTGCCGGAAAACGGAAATGTGACTTCGGCCTCATCAAGGATATGAAACAGGATCACATCGTGGCCACGATAGCGCAACATACGCAATGCGTCAATGATCTCGTCGGGGTCTGCCAGTAGATCTGACATCAGCATCATCAGGCTGCGGTGGCGAATCATCGCCGCCATTCGCCGCAGGTTACCTCCGATATCCGTCGTTCCGGTCGGCTTGCAGCGCTGCAGCACAGCGAGAATGTCACCCAAATGGGACCGCCGACTGCGGGCTGGCAGACTCGCCTGCAATTGATCATCAAATGTCATCAGTCCGATCGGGTCCTGCTGATGGATCATCAGGTAACTGATCGATGCCGCCAGACAGATGGCGTAGTCAAACTTCGT
>JAGQQS010000831.1 GCA_020426105.1 Planctomycetaceae bacterium | reverse complement strand
TAATCGGAGGGCGTTATGGTCTGTCGTCGAAGGAATTCACACCGGCCATGGCCATGGCTGTCCTGAATGAGCTCAAACTAAACAAACCGAAACGCCACTTCACGATTGGAATTCACGATGACGTCACGCATCTGAGTCTCAAATGGAATGCACAGGACTGGACGGAGCCAAAGGATGTTCACCGGGCGGTCTTTTATGGTCTGGGGAGTGATGGCACTGTAGGAGCCAACAAGAACACCGTAAAAATTCTGGGTGAAGATGCGTCAATGTTCGCTCAGGGGTATTTCGTGTACGACTCGAAGAAGGCCGGATCCGTCACGGTCTCGCATCTGCGCTTCAGTCGGCGGCCGATCAATTCGTCGTACCTGATTGATCAGGCTGGTTTCGTCGCATGCCACCAGTTTCACTTCCTTGAAAGCCGCGACATGCTGTCGATCGCGCAGGAAGGGGCGACGTTTCTGCTGAACACTCCGTACGGCCCTGATGTCATCTGGGATAAGCTGCCGGTTGAAGTGCAGAGGCAGATTATCGACAAACGTCTGCGACTGTTCGTGATTAATGCGGACAAGGTTGCTGACGACGCAGGTCTTGGCGGACGAGTGAATACGGTCATGCAGACGTGTTACTTCGCGATCGCGGACGTGTTACCTCGTGAAGAAGCGGTCAATCAGATCAAGCTTTCCATTCGGAAAACGTACGCCAAACGTGGTGAGACGGTTCTGCAACGGAATTTCGCAGCTGTCGACAGTACGCTGGAAAACCTGCATCAGGTCACGATTCCTGCCGAGGCTACGGCGACAATCGCACGGCGTCCGGTCGTGAGCAACGGTGTACCGGACTTCGTCAAACGTGTGACCGCTCTGATGCTGGAAGGCAAAGGCGATTTGTTGCCGGTCAGCGCGATGCCGGTTGACGGAACATTTCCAACGGGGACTGCGAAGTTCGAAAAACGCAGCATCGCGAAAGAGATTCCGATCTGGGACGCGGATATTTGTATCGAATGCGGGTTATGTACATTCGTTTGTCCGCACGCCGCGATTCGATCCAGAATCATGGAACCGGCTCGATTGAGCGATGCGCCGGCGGGTTTTGTCACGAAGCCGTGGTCCGGCAAAGATTACGCCTCGCAGTTATTCACCATTCAGGTTGCTCCTGATGACTGCACGGGCTGCGGCGTCTGCGTCGATGTCTGTCCGGCGCGCAGTAAGGAAATCGCCAGCCACAAGGCGATCAATATGGAGTCGAAGGTTGAACATCTGCAGCGTGAACGTCAGAACTTTGACTATTTCCTGAGTCTGCCTGACAACGATCGAGCGCAGGTTGGTGAGCCCCAGATCAAGAGTCTGCAGTTGCTGCAGCCGCTGTTCGAATTTTCGGGAGCGTGTGCCGGTTGTGGCGAAACGCCCTACCTGAAGCTGATGAGCCAGCTGTTTGGGGATCGAGCGGTGATTGCCAACGCGACCGGGTGCTCGTCAATCTTCGGCGGGAATCTGCCGACGACCCCATGGTCTGTAAACGCCGATGGTCGCGGACCCGCATGGTCGAACTCACTGTTTGAAGACAATGCCGAATTTGGTCTCGGCATGCGTCTGGCGCTTGATCAGCAACTGGACTACGTACAGATCCTGCTGAAACGACTGGAGTCCGAAATAGGTACGGAACTTGTGGAAGCTATTCTGTCCTGCCCACAGGCGAACGAAGCCGAGATCGCACAGCAACGCGAACGGACGGCTCAATTGAAACAACGCCTGAGTGAAATCAAAGGTGCTGATGCCTTAAACCTGCGAAGTCTCACGGACATTCTGGTCAAACGCAGCCTGTGGATCGTCGGTGGCGATGGCTGGGCGTACGATATCGGTTTTGGAGGACTCGATCATGTCCTGTCATCGGGCCGGAACGTCAATATTCTGGTGCTGGACACGGAAGTGTATTCCAACACGGGCGGCCAGGCCTCGAAGGCTACGCCCCGAGCGGCTGTTGCGAAGTTCGCAGCGGGAGGCAAGACGACGCGACGTAAAGATCTGGGGATGATGGCCGTGGAATACGGCAATGTCTACGTGGCGCAGGTCGCGATGGGCGCTCAGCCAGCGCAGACATTGAAGGCGTTTCGTGAGGCAGAATCTTATTCCGGAGTTTCGCTGATCATCGCGTTCAGCCCGTGCATCGCCCACGGGATTGATATGTCACGCAGCATGAGTCACCAGAAAGACGCGGTCAACAGCGCCTTCTGGCCGCTCTATCGATATGACCCCCGCGATGCCCATGATCACCAGCATCCGTTTCATCTGGACAGTCGCCGAGCCACCATGACTTTCCGGGACTACGCCATGACAGAGGCGCGATTCGCCACACTCACTCGATCCGATCCGGAAACAGCGGAAATGCTCTTTGAACTGGCTCAGAGAGACATTGACGATCAATGGAATTTCTATGAACAGATGGCCGGTGTTGAAAGAGACATCGTCCAGGAGAGTGATGCACATGACAGCTGATCTGAGTACACAGTACATGGGCCTGCAGTTACCGCACCCGATCGTTGCGGCCGCGTGTCCGCTGACGGGTGAACTGGATATGCTCCGTCGTCTGGAAGATGCCGGAGTGGCGGCGGTCGTTCTGCCATCGCTGTTTGAAGAACAGATTGAACACGATGAAATGGAGAACCATCGCTTCCGGGAGACACATGCCAACGCGTTTGCAGAAGCCATGACATTTTTTCCTGACATGGATGAATACAACAGTGGTCTCGACAAATATCTGGATCACATTCGAGCTGCGAAGTCGGCTGTTTCGACCCCTGTGATCGCCAGTCTGAACGGTTCAACGCCCGGTGGCTGGGTTCGCTATGCAACTCAACTTCAGGAAGCCGGCGCGGATGCACTGGAGCTGAACGTGTATCTGGTGGCGAACGATGTTCACCAGACTGCCGACGACACGGAGCGACACTATGTGGAACTTGTACAGTCGTTGAAGGAGGCGATCTCGATTCCGCTGTCCGTCAAGATCGGCCCGTACTTCAGTTCGCTCCCCAACATTTCCGCCCGATTGTTTGCTGCGGGGGCCAACGGTCTCGCGATCTTTAATCGTTATCTGTACCCGGACATTAATCTCGATACACTGGAATTCACGACCGAGCTGACGCTCACAACCAGCGATGATCTGCGCATGCCGCTGCGCTGGATTGGGATTCTGCGAGGCGAGTTGCCGGATGCATCTCTGGCTGCCACGAGCGGCGTCAATACGACCAGCGATATCGTTAAACTGCTGCTTGCAGGGGCTGACGTCACGATGATCGCCGGCGTGCTGTATAAGAAAGGCCCTGAAGTTGTCTCCGAGCTGATCGCGGGACTGCGTGTCTGGCTTGAGGAACGCGAATACAAATCTGTACGGCAACTGAAAGGCAGCATGTGCGCTGGATTCACGGCGTATCGTGCTGCCTATGCTCGGGCGAATTATATGGAAATGCTGGTCAACTTTGCGGCACCGGACGTTCTCAGGAGTTCCCAATGAATTGTTTTCACAACATACTCGCAGGGATCGATCTCGGGAGGAACGTTGAATCGTTGACGGGGTATCTCAGTCCCCCGAATCTGGAAGCTGTTGAGCGTGCCCTGGCGCTCGCTGAACAGAGTCAGGCAAAGCTGTCATTTGTGTCGGTTCTGGATGCTGGTGACACAACACGCCGATTGGTCCATGACGTCAAAGCGGATACGTTGAACGTGTTCGACGAGGCGCACGCACTGCTGAGTCAGCTGGTGCAACGAGCAGCTCAACGCGGGGTTTCCGCTGAAGCGCGAGTCGTCATGGGAAAGAGCTGGCTAAAGCTGATCCAGGAAGTGCTGAAACATCAGCATGATCTGGTCATCGTCGGGACCCGGCATGAGGGGATGGTCGATCGGGTCCTGTTCGGTAGTACGGCCATGAAATTGCTCCGCAAGTGCCCATGTCCGGTGTGGGTTACAAAGCCTTCCAACGGTCTGCCGCTGTCTTCAGTCCTTGTGGCCCATGATCTGGACGCCGTTGGACGGCATGCTCTGGATCTTGGGATCATGCTGACGCGAGCGTTCGATCTGAAACTGCACGTGATACACGCTCTCGAACAGCTTCCCATCGGAGATCCGACAGGATTTGGAATTACGCCTCCAGGGGCGGAAGCAATGCATGCAGAAGCACACGAGAAGCTGCTTGTCGAGCTGGCCGGTGCTGATCTGCGACGAACTCCGGAGATTCGGGTCATCAGCGGTTTTCCGGAACCGGCAATTGCAGACATGCTTCGGGAAGAATCAATCGACCTGCTGATCATGGGCACCCTCGGCCGCGCCGGGATTCGTGGTGTCATCACGGGCAACACTGCTGAACGTCTTTTACCGAGACTTCAATGCTCCATGCTGGCCATCAAGCCGGACGGATTCGAATGCCCGGTGGATCCTGAGTAGCCGGCGTGCTGCGAGTTCGGGGATCGCATCAGTGAAGTTTCTGATATCTCTTTTCATTTTTTGTCTCACGAGCTGACTCTCGAATTTCAGACGAAGTCTGCACAGGAAAGACCTTCTACTATGAATCACTACTCAGTAATCAAAGCCACACTGGAAGCTAAACTGAAGGAACTCATGCAGCGCGCGGCTGACATTGAGGCACGGTTGAGTAGTCCGGGCAGCGCTGACTGGGAAGAGAATGCGACCGAGTCTGAAGATGATGAGGTATTGTCGAGCGTGGGCAGCATGACGAAGAATGAGATTCAGGAGATTAAACTCGCTTTGAATCGGATCGAAAACGGCCATTATGGAAAATGCACATCCTGCGGCGAACCGATCGCGAAAGCTCGGTTGGAAGACCTGCCGTATGCGACCAGGTGTGTCAGGTGCGCATGATCTGTTTCAGGACAGGCGTGACGATTCCCACGTCAAATGTTTTCCACATACCGACATCGTGGGACCGCAATCACACGGCGTGCCGGAACGCATGCGCTGTATCCCCGGCACACTTTTGTGCACATAGGCACGTTGCGAGGAGAACAGAAGGCTAAGTGTCACAGTCTGGAGGTTCCGGGATTGCTGAGGAATAATCGGATCAGAAACCATTCTTCCGGTTTAATGGAACCGAAAACGCCGCGATCGGTAATCATCGGTTTTTCGGTTCTGCGAACCTGGCAATTCTGACGCCGCGGGAATGTGATTTGCTCGCAGCATTCGTGGCGGTGTCCTGCCATCGGATTGTCCCGGTGTGTTGCTTCGCGCACATGTTGGGCCTGGTGCTCAGATCGCGAGTTGGCCGGGCTGTCTTGACAGGCTTGCTTCTCGTTAAGGTGTGATGGGAAACCGGTATGAACAGGACACCGAATTCCGACGGGCGTGATCGAAGCTCGCTGCGAAAGTGGCTGAGCTGTTCGTTCGTGTTTATCCTGGTGCTCACCGCATCGAATCCAGAAACCGGTAGCGCTGGCGCAGCTGAGCCTGTTCGCAGCGTGCTCGTGGAGGTGTATTATCGGCGCGATGACCGAACCTGCGCCGCTGCAGTAGCCGCGATCGAAAAACTTAAGACCGTGCGAGGCGGAATTACCGTCGTGCTTCGCGACACGGAACGCGAGCTGAAGAATCAGGAGCGACTCGACGCGATTCGGCGACACTACAGAGTTGCTCCGGACGCGTCGCTGGTCATCTATGGCTGCAATCGCGTGATTTACGATTTCTCGAAGACGGGCGTCTGGGAATCGAAACTCCATGACATGCTCAGAATGGAAGTGTTTGTCAGAACCGGATGCTCACATTGCGCTGCGGCAAAGCGGTGGCTACCACAGTTCATGGGAGAGTATCCGGGCCTCGAACTGGTCTATCGGGACATCGCCGTCGATTCAGGCAGCGCGGCACGATTGTCGCAGATGGTTGCAGAACGAAGGGCCATGGCAGCAAGTGTGCCCGTGTTTTATGTGGCCGATAAATTGCTTGTGGGATTTGAAAGTGAAGCATCCACCGGCGATCGCCTGCGAACGATATTGAAGAGCTGGACTCAGGTTGCACCCGCAAGGGAAAAGTCGAAGCACCCGCAGAACAGGAAGAATTCCGGGAATGAGGGCACGTCGATGATGCGCTGGGATGCCAGCCGAAAGCAGTTTTCTTTGCTCGCCGTGGGAACCTCGGGGGCAGCCGCCTCTCAACTTATCGCAGGAGTTGGCGTTGAAGATCAGGCTCCCGGATTTGATGACGATGCTGAGCTGCCGATGCCAGCCGACGACGCGTCGGCAGACGAGCTAACAGCAACGTCCGATGACGCGTTGCCGATGCCGGGCACAGAATTCGAAAGTAACGCAGATGTCGAAGCAACGGATCATATCGAGGTGCCGCTCTTTGGGCGTCTAAGCGCCAGCAAATTAGGATTGCCTTTGTTTACGCTGACGATCGGGCTGGTCGATGGATTCAATCCCTGTGCCATGTGGGTTCTGCTGTTTCTGCTTTCCATTCTGGTCAACCTGAGAGATCGGCGGAGAATTCTGGCGATTGCGGGGACGTTCGTGATTGTGAGCGGTCTGGCCTACTTTGCATTCATGGCTGCATGGCTCAATGTGTTTGCCCTGATTGGCTACCTGCGGCCAATCCAGATTGCCCTGGCGCTGATGGCGATTGTAATCGGGACGATTCACGTGAAAGATTTCTTTGCCTTCAAGCAAGGGCTCAGTTTTTCCATCCCGGAGTCTGCAAAGCCTGGCCTCTATGCAAGAGTTCGCAGCATTGTGACTGCCGAGCATCTGGCAGGTGCCGTTGCAGGAGCAATCACTCTTGCCGTGCTCGTGAATATTATCGAGTTGTTATGCACCGCCGGACTGCCCGCGCTGTATACAAACATTCTGATGCAACAGGGACTATCCGCCGTCGGGAGGTACGCTTACCTTGGTCTCTACATTGTGGCCTATATGTTCGATGACACGCTGATGGTCGCGATCGTCGTGATTACGCTCAGCAAACGAAAACTCCAGGAGACCCAGGGCCGGTGGCTGAAACTGGTCAGCGGTGCCGCGATTCTGTTGCTGGGAGTTGTGATGCTGTTTCGTCCTGAGTGGCTTTATTAAAAACCTCCAACGAGCGCTTGCCGGTATAATGTAAAGGCAATTCAACACAGCCCGACAGTCCAGTGTCGCCACGCTCGCCAGAGCGTGGCCTGGAGCAATTTGCCCCACGATTCGATGAACGTGCCTCGGAGCATTGACCTCAATCAGGAAAAACAGATCATGACTACGAAACCAGCCATCCCCGATGCCGAATCCATGATGAATCGTCACGTGCATTGCGTGACACCGGAAATGAGTTTGGCGGAGGTAGTACAGGTTTTTTTGAAACACGGTGTGTCGTGCGCACCGGTTGTGGACAGGGATGGGGT
>JAGQQS010000830.1 GCA_020426105.1 Planctomycetaceae bacterium | reverse complement strand
GCGGACGTGGCGGCGCCGGGTTCCCCTGCGGCCTGAAATGGACGTTTTTGCCCAAGGACCATCCGGGGCCGATTTATCTGTGTATCAATGCGGATGAGAGCGAGCCGGGGACCTTTAATAATCGCATTCTGATGGAGAAGGATCCGCATCAGCTCATCGAAGGCATCATGATCGCCTGCCGGGCGATTCGCTCGAACAATGCATATCTGTATCTGCGTTACGAATATGGCCGGAGCTACCGAGTTCTGGATGCCGCGATCAAGGAATGTTATGCGGCAGGTCTTCTGGGGAAGAACATTCTGGGTACCAGCTTCAGTCTGGACATCGTCCTGCATCGCGGAGCAGGTGCTTACATTTGCGGTGAAGAAACGGGTCTGATTGAAAGCCTGGAAGGCAAGCGGGCGTGGCCTCGTATCAAGCCGCCGTTTCCGGCAATTGAAGGTCTGTTCCGCAAACCGACGATTGTGAACAATGTTGAAACACTGTGCTGCGTGACGCATATTCTGTACCGCGGGAAACAATGGTTTCAGTCGATTGGCGTACCACCGGATCCGAATAACCCGCGCGATCCGGGCAGCTATGGTCCGAAGCTGTACTGTGTGAGTGGCCATGTAAATAAGCCGTGCTGCGTTGAATTGCCGCTGGGCGTGACGGCACGCGAACTCATTGAAGAACACGCGGGCGGTGTCTGGAAGGGGCGCAAGGCCAAGGCGGTTGTTCCGGGTGGCATCAGTATGGGTTTTCTGTCAGACAAGGAACTCGACACAAAGCTCGACTTCGCAGGTCCGGGGAAAGTTGGTTGTCTTGGACTGGGAACGGCGGCGGTTGTCGTGATTGATGATCAGACAAGTATGGTGGATGTATTGTTCAACTGCTGTCGATTCATGTCGCACGAATCCTGCGGTCAGTGTACTCCGTGTCGTGAAGGCACGGCGTGGATGACAAAAATCCTGACTCGAATTCGTGATGGGCAGGGGCGACTGGAGGATCTCGATCTGCTGCTGGAAGTGGCCGGATCGATGGGCATCATCCCCGGTACCACAATCTGCGGGCTCTCGGACGGAGCTGCGTGGCCGGTGAAGAATGCCATCAGCAAGTTTCGGGGTGACTTTGAAGAATACATCAACAGCATGCGCGCGACGGTGACGTCGGCTCAGAAGCTGATGGAAGTGCATTAATAATGTTTGGAAAAGGGGGCAGGAACCAATAGCCACATGGCCCAGCGGGTGCTCCGCACTATTGGTTCCTGTGGTTCCTGCCCCCTTTTCCAAATCCTTGAGAAGTTTGAATTCAAAAATTTGAGATCTGAAATTTCAAATTTGAAATCTATGATCAGGTATCTGCATGGCAACTGTTTTAGTGAATGGTCAGGAAGTTGAAATCGGCGCGAGTGAGCGGCTGAACTGTATTCAGGCGGCAGCGAAAGTCGGCGTTGAAATTCCGGCATACTGCTGGCATAAGGATCTGTCGGTCGTTGCCAGCTGTCGCATGTGCCTGGTGGAAGTCGGTGACAAAAAGCCTGATGGCACGGTGGCCATGCAGCCAAAACTCGTTCCAGGTTGTCAGACGCCTGCCAAAGACGGCACGGTCATCATTTCTGACAGCCAGAAGGTGAAAGACGCGCGCAAGGCGACTCTGGAATATCTGTTGCTGAATCACCCGCTGGATTGTCCAACCTGCGATCAGGCGGGGGAGTGTTATCTTCAGGACTACAGCTTCAATTATGGTCGTGGTTACAGCCGTCTGAACGAGCCGAAGAACATCAAGCCGGACAAGACATACATCGGCGACCAGATTACTTTGTTCACTGACCGCTGCATTATGTGTACGCGGTGCGTGAGGTTTACCCGTGAGATCAGCGGATCTGCCGAGCTGCAGGTTGTCAGTCGCGGGTCACATGAAGAAATTGATATTTTCCCGGGGCATCCGGTGAACAATCCGCTTGCCGGAAATGTGGTGGATCTTTGTCCGGTTGGGGCTTTGTGCAGCAAGGACTTTTTGTATCAGCAGCGGGTGTGGTGGCTGAAGAGCGCGTCTTCGGTTTGTCCGGGTTGCAGCACGGGTTGCAGTATCACTGTGGATCAGAACGAAGAACGTGTTTACCGTCTGCATCCGCGGCCCAATGAAAAATCGCAGGGGAGCTTTATGTGCGATGCGGGCCGTTTCGGCTGGAAGTACACACATTCGGATCAGCGTCTGATGTCGCCGGAGGTCAGAGCCAGCGGTCAGGTGACATCGACCGATTATGACACGGTTTTGAGTTCGGCGCGGGCTGCCCTGGTGAAAGCGGCACAAAACGGGAGTGGCAAAGTCGCGGCTGTGCTTTCCCCGTGGATGACGGTGGAAGAAGCTTATCTGCTGGCGAGCTATCTCCGGAGTATCGCGGCGGATGCGACGCTGGCGATGGGGCCGGTGCGCGTCGAAGGTCAGGATGACCAGTTCCCGAAAGATATTAAAGGTAATGTTGTTGAGCCGGTGAAGTTTACGATTCGCGCGGAAAAGTGTCCGAACCGTGCAGGTGTTGAAGCTGTGCTGAATCATTTTGCTGGCGATGTAATGCCATTCGAAGAGTTGCTGCGACTGTCTTCGGCCAGCAGGTTTAACGCGGTCTATCTGGTCGGGGGAGATCCTGATGGCTGGATGACAGACATCCATGCTGAAGCGTTCAGTAAAGTTGAATCGGTGATTGTGCAGGACATTCTGCCGTCCCCTGTGCTGAAACACGCGACTCATGTGTTGCCATCCGGGACGTTTGTGGAACGTGAAGGCGTGTTTGTAAACCACAAGGGACTGGCTCAGTTGATACATCGTTCTGTGCGGGGCCCGGACGGGACTCGGCCGGACGGTCGGTTATTGTGGGAGCTTGCCGAACGATCAGGGTTGATTCAGACGGAAACATTGCGGAAAGAAATCGCCACGACGATTCCGGCACTGGCGGCGATCTCGAGTCCGGAATTGAAAGGGCAGGGCGTGTTATTGGAAGAGGCCGTTGCGGTCAGTGTATAGACAGGGCGAGCGGCTGGGCGTCAGCCCTCCGTGTGAATCGCC
>JAGQQS010000829.1 GCA_020426105.1 Planctomycetaceae bacterium | reverse complement strand
CAGATTTACTTCAGGCAGCCGTGACGGCGCTTCCGCAGTCCCCGCTGCTGTTCGTGGCGAGTATCGACAGCTGCGTTGTGCGCGACAAGGCGCTGCATCTGCAACTCAACGGTGATTCTTCGGCACTGATTACGACTCCGCTTCACGCTGAAAGGCTGGGTTTTACGTCCGCCAACACGCCCGGACTGGACGCCATTCTGGATCGTCAAAAGAAATTTCTCGCAGCAGATCATCCAAAGACGCGAAAGGACCGTAAGTAATGGACCGGATGATGATCAAGTGTGTCCTGATGCTGATTGTGATCCTGCAGGCCAGGTCAGCGATCGGGCAGGCAATTGCGTTTCAGGACTTGCTGGAGCAGAAGGCGGAATGGCCGAAGTTCGCTGAGAGTGGCAGTAAATTTCAGTTCGAGGGGCGATTTGAAGGGCGTACGGCAAATACGATCAAGATCGCGCGGTTCGATGTCGTGTGCACCTTGCCCTCAAATGCCACATTCCCGGATAGCATGAGCAGCGGACAACGAATTGAAGTTATCGGTCGATTTCGATTCGACAACAGCAAACTCACCTTTGTCGTGTCCCGAATTTTGATTAGGGATATTGATATCGATCGGCTGCGGGCGCGCGCGAAAGATGTGCCGGACGACCAGCCCGAACGATTGTTGGCAGTTGCGGCGGAATATCAGACGGATGCTGAATTCTATGGCGATTCGGAATTACTGATGGAAATAGCGGCCATTCGAGCGAACGGTATTGAGCGGATGCGGGTGATGGCGCGCGGCGATATTGCCAAAATTACGGAACTGCTGGAACGAAGCAGGAAACTGAAGCTCAAGACAGAAATCGTTCAATTGCTGCAGTTCGAACGAATCTGGTCAGCGATGAAGGTGCCGCAAGCGGATGTCAACGCGTTGGTCGCTGAGCTGAAAAAGTTCTGTCCGGGTTGGGATCGTCTTGTCCCGCCGGTGCCGGAAAGCCTCCGCAGGGCCTTCTCGCATGATGCTGTGGGAGCTTTCCTTGCTGCTTCTGACTCGGACCGTCAGGGCCTGCATCGATTGTTGTACAAGTCCCTGCGGTTGCGACAGCTGCGCGCCACTTTGAAGTCTGACGGCAGTAACGGACTTGATTTAGCCAGATTGATTCGAACAGAATTTGGTGAGGATGAATCGCTTGCGGCTGAGTTTGAAGAGCTGGAAGTTCAGTATCGACTGGCACATTTGGCGGGTCTGTCGCGCTCCGACCTGAAAGAGCTGACGACGCTGCTGCCGCGCCTCAACCGGACCCATCAGGTTCCGGACGCTGTGCGCAGCTGGCTGTCGGTACAGGAGCAAAAATTTGGTACGTCAACGCTGGCCGGTCTGCTTCGAACGGCAGATGAATACCTTTACGTTGCCGATCTGCTTTCATCGGATGACTACCAACAGCAGGGCGCCGATCTTTTGAAGCGAGCGTGGACAACAGCACGTGATTCCTCACCGAGCGATGCTGAGCAGATCGCCGACCGCCTGAAGGGCCTGGGCTGGGAACGTCTGAACAATGTCTGGATGACAAGTAGACAGATGAATGCACTGCCCAAAGACAATGTGCAGCTGGCGATCCGCGAAGGTCGCGTCGTCCGTGGAATGACGATGGAGCAGGTGGTCCAGACACTGGGACAGCCGCGCAGCGTCTCTCGTCTGGCTTCAAAACAGTCGGTCTGCGAGCTTTGGAGCTTTGAAGAAGCGAAGACTTCGGCGGGAATGGTTGTTCGTTTCCGACGGAGTATCGCCGATCCTAAAGCCACAAGCCTCGTCGAAGACATTTCAGTCATCACAGGACGCTAATGGATCTCTCGTTTGTCAAGATGCACGGCTGCGGCAATGACTACGTGTTCGTCGATGCGATGCACTGGTGCCGAGCGGATCTCAATCGCGTTGATTTTGCTGCACTGGCTCGCAGCATCAGCAACCGGCATCTGTCTGTAGGCGGTGACGGGCTCGTAGTGATGCTTGCCGCCGTTCGCGACGATATCGATGTTCGAATCAGGATGTTCAACGCCGATGGTTCTGAAGGAGCGATGTGTGGAAATGCAATTCGTTGTGTCGCGATGTGGCTGCACCAATCCAAGCGGAGTGATCGATGCAGCCGGATCATGATGCAGGATCGCATCATTGATGCTGAAGTACTGAGTTCTGATGCAACACGAAAACAGGCGATTGTTCGGGTCTCGATAGGCTCACCAGCGACGGTCGTTCCCGGTGCAGAAGGGATGTCGAAATTTGTGCGATCGGTATCGCTGCACGACATTCAACTGTCGGGACGGCCTGTGGAATTGACAAGTGTCTCCATGGGCAATCCGCATGCGATCCTGTACGTGGATGATGTGGAACTCACGAGTGTCGACAAACTTGGCCCGCAGATTGAGCGTCATCGCGAATTTCCGGATCGCACGAACGTCGAATTCGTGCAGGTCCTTGGCCCCGATGCTGCCATCGTACGAGTCTGGGAACGTGGCTCTGGCGAAACTCAGGCGTGTGGATCAGGGGCCTGTGCTGCCGCCGTGGCGGGCTGGACTCAAGGCCTCTTTGCACATGACAATCCCGTTCGGATACAGATGCGCGGGGGTGAATTGCTCGTGCGTATTTCGGATGAGCACATGGTGACACTTGAAGGTCCCGCGAAAGAATCATTTCGAGGTTCATTAGCGTTTATCGAGATGTGAAATAGTTGTTTTTGGTTAATGATCGCTGTACGAGACGCCAGGTCCGCGTGGAGATGCAAAGGTTTTCGTTATCAGCCGGAAGTCAACAATCGCGCCGCTGGATTTTCAATCGCCGCAACCACGGCTTGCAGGAATCTCGCGGCTGGTGCACCGTCTACAGTTCGGTGATCAAAGGTCAGGCTCAACGTCATGATCGAGCGAACTTCAATGCGGTTGTCCGATCCTGCCACCGGCTGTTTACGTATCGCCCCTAATCCCAGAATTGCGGTTTCGGGCAGATTGATCACGGGGGTAAACGCGTCGATTCCGAAGCTGCCCAGATTTGTGATTGAAAACACGGCGTCCTGCATTTCTGCTGCCGACAGCCTGCCTTCGCGGGCTTTCGCAATCATCCGCGATGATTCCACTGCCAGTCGCAGCAACGGCTCCTTGAGTACATTCCGCAGCACGGGCACAATGAGTCCCTCTGGTGTATCAACAGCCAGACCAATATGCATTTCAGTGTCGGAGGGCAGTACGATTGTGTCGTGATCCCGGCGACTGGCGAGTTGTCGGTGTTGTTGAAGGCAGCCTGCCACCAGTTTTGCGATGATATCATGAAACGCAGGAAGCAATGACTCCCCGGAGGTCCTGAATTGTTCCCGCAGGCTGACAAGATTTGTAGCGTCGGCCTGCGATGTAAGTGTGACGGGAACGGTTTGCTGATGACTTGCCGTCAATCGATCCGCGATCACTTTGCGTCTGCCGGACATTACCATGCGCTGTCCGCCGGAATTATGCACTGATGTTGACAGTGCTTTCGCAGCGAGCGCAACATCGCGTTCGCGAATTCTTCCGTCGCGCCCCGTCCCATGTAATGTTGCAGGATCAATACCGGCGAGTCGGGCGGCACGGCGAGCTCTTGGTGTCGCAGTATTTTTCGTCACGTGTGGCATGGTGCGTGCAACAACAGGCTCAGAATTTCGTCGGGCCGCCAGGCGAACATCGTCATCCGTGATGCGTGCATGAGTGCCGGTGCCCCGAACTGTCTTTAAATCAACGGCAAGTTCGCGTGCCAGACGCCGCACCGACGGCGAAGCACCAGCATAGATATCTTCTGTGGCAGCCGAGACTTCTTCTCGTGCCACTGGTCCTCCGGCAGCCAATGGGGCACAGGCTGCTTGTGGCAATACCTCGCCTTCAGCAAGCAGGTAACCAATCACCGCTCCTACTTTAAGCACAGCACCGGGCTGCGGGCCATTGGCTGGTATTTTCAGCACACCGTCATCTAACGCCTCGATTTCCTGCAGTGCCTTTTCACCTTCCAGTTCAAAGAGAACGTCACCCGACTCAATTCGGTCCCCTTCCTTGCGCAGCCACGCGACGAACGTCCCTTCTTCCATCGACCAGCCCAGACGGGGAATCGTGATTTCGAACGCCATATTTCTGAATCCCTGGCACAACTGCATGAAGATCAAAACGTCAAATCTTATTCGAGCATCAGCTCACGTATGGCCTTTGCCAAATCTGTTTCAGACGGCACCACAGCTCCTTCCAGAGTTGGTGCGTAAGGCGTTGGCGCAAATGCTCCGTTGACGCGTTTGATTGGAGCATCGAGTTCATTAAATCCGATGTCGGCAATCCGGGCGGCGATCTCCGCGCCCAGCCCAAAGGCTGCCGGTGTTTCTTCGGCGATCAGCAATCGCCCGGTTCTGGCAACGGAATTCAGAATGGTGTCCGTGTCCAGCGGTGAAATCGTGCGGGGGTCAATCAACTCGACTGAAATGTGCTCCCGCTGCAGCATGTCGCAGAGTCCCAGGGTCATCGGCACCATTTTTGCCAGCGCGACCACCGTGATGTCAGTTCCCTCACGAACGATCAAGGCTCTGCCAAATTCAATTTCGTAGTCGTGTTCCGGCACATGGCATTTATGGGTGAGGATTTCTCGATGCTCGAGGAACATCACAGGATCATCACTTCGAAGTGCCCGTAACATCAAACCTTTCGCATCAAATCCATTCGATGGCATCACCACGCGCAGTCCCGGTACCTGCCCGTAGAGAGCGTGGTAGCTCCCCGAATGATGGGTGGCTGCAGAATGCCCGATACCGACACAGCCTCGCAACAGCACGGGCATCTTCAATCGACCGCTGGACATATACTGCATTTTGGCAATCTGATTGATGATCTCACCGACTGAATCCAGAATGAAATCGGCGAACATAAAATCGACAACTGGACGAGTTCCCGTCATCGCGGCGCCACCAGCCAGCCCGACAAAACCGCGTT
>JAGQQS010000828.1 GCA_020426105.1 Planctomycetaceae bacterium | reverse complement strand
GCGCTCATCAGGCAGCTAAGAAACACGGAAGCCGAACACATGCACACAAAAATCAGCAGCCGCGAGTTTTCTTCGAGCATCTCGGGCGCCACATGTTTCAGAAAGACGCCGAACAGTACGACCAGCAGCAGCAGTAACGTGGCAATTCCGGCAATTTGAGACACGATTTGACCGCGTGTGACACGTGCGGCATACGCGTCGTATTCCAGGCGGAGAATTCCCAGTCCTTTTTCTGTTTCTTCAAGCTGTGTGGATGCTGGCACGAGAACAGAGTTCTTGGGGTAACGGTCAAAGCGGGGCTGAGCGCCATCCGAAGCGGCCTGAAGTTCTGCCTTCGTTGCTGCCGAGTCGAGTTGCAGCTGATTCTTGAGATTCTGTTGCAGCCAGAGTTCGATCGACGGCTTGATCACGGAAAGTTTTGTCAGCGTTGGCCATAACTTACCAAGTCTGCCTGTTTCACGAATTTGTTCCCGCAGCAATACGTCGGCCAGAACTCCATTGTGCAGCAGTTCGCCATTGCTGTTGACAACTTTGATTGAACGATTGCGATTGAGCGGCGTGGGGTCGTCGAGCGGATCACCGATCAGGCGGCGGGCTTCCAGAATTGAGATTAACCCGATGTTGCGAGCGTCTGCCAGCAGCTTTTCCACCTCCAGCATCAGCTCGTCCAGACGTTTACCGGACGACTCATCCGCATCCTGGAGAGGGTTGCGCAGCAGGCTGAAGGCCTGCTCCCGTTCGGCACCGTTCACCGCGGAAAAACCGAATGCATCCAGAGTAGGTTTCGACAGCTGATCCACGGTTTTCGCATTCGAGACTTCACTCAACTGAGCACGCAGCTGAGAGACAAGGCGATCAATGGTCGTGGCTTCCTGAATCAGCACCAACGGGGCCGCTGCCTCTGCCTCACGGCGAATCCGCAGTGTCTCGGCCACATTTTCAACTTCAAAATCGAGACGTGACTGAATTCCGACGTCGACGAACTGTCCTGCCCGATAGTGAAATCTTAGCTTCCATGCCTGCAAAGCACACAGCATCAGCAACACCGCAAGCATCGCGATCAATATCTGCGACAACACGCGATAGTCGCGAAAGGCGGAAATCAAGCGATCCCAGAGCGACGGTGTCGGTCGAAAAACACGAGGCTGCGACTGTCGAGTTCGTCGAGTTCCAAAGAACGACATGGCGATGTCAATACCGACGGATGAGCGTCCGACGCGCCGAATGTTATTCGGAAGATGACGACGTGCCGGAATTCGATAAATTCCGTTCCGCCGGGGTTTCGTACGCCGAAACTATCTCCCGAACCAGTCGATGGCGGACAATATCGTGTCCATTCAGGCGAACAATGGCAACCCCAGGAATGTGAGAAAGCCGGCGCAATCCGTCCCCTAATCCGCTTTCCACGCCTTTTTCAAGGTCAATCTGCGTTGAATCGCCCGTCACTACAATTCGGGAATTCAGGCCCATGCGGGTCAAAAACATCTTCATCTGGGTGCAGGTGGTATTTTGAGCCTCATCCAGGATCATGAACGTGTCGTTGAGCGTTCTGCCGCGCATGAATGCCAACGGCACGATTTCAATCACATCATTGGCCAGATATCGGCGTACCTGTTCCTGATCCAGCATGTCGTGGATCGCGTCGAGCAGCGGACGCAGGAAGGGATTCACCTTCGCAAACATGTCGCCCGGAAGAAAACCGAGTTTCTCCCCCGCTTCCACGGCAGGACGGACAAGCACGATCTTGCGTACCTGCTCGGAACGCAGTGCTTCCAGGGCAAGTGCCACAGCGAGGTAGGTCTTGCCCGATCCCGCCGGACCATCGCACAGCACCAGTTCATGGTTCCGCATCGATTCCATGTAGATCTTTTGTCCGTCCGTTTTCGGACGAATCTGACCGACACGATCTTTCCCGGGACGCAAGTCCTGTGCTGCCCGGCCGGAGAAGTAATGACCGCTGTCCGAATGATTCGGATGCTGCAATTCGGAATGAATCATTTTACCTCGTCCCGCGGGATCTTCTCCAAGCTTACTCGTAATATCCGATGGCGCAAGCTCCGAATTCCTGCGGATCACGGAGCGCCAATGTTCGAGTATTTCAAGACACTGATCAACGTTCTCCGGTTCGCCGGTGATTCGCACCTGATTTCCACGCAGCACCACCCTGGCTCCGGTCACTGAACACAGCCGTCGCAGGTTTTCGTCTCGCAACCCAAACAGGGCTCGCGCTTCTTCATGGTGGGCAAGTTCAACAACCGAATCGGACATTGAATTCCTGGCACAGAAATCTGAATCACAGAACCCGCGAAAGTGCTTCCGCCACCGTAATAACTGCAGCCCCCGCGGGATACTGAACAACAACTATTATTGCGGTGATCAATCGTCAGGTTAAGGCGAATCTCCACAAACATTCAAATAATCCCGATTCACCGACGCAGACTGTAGAAAAGCAATTCAATCATTTCAATGGACACCCG
>JAGQQS010000827.1 GCA_020426105.1 Planctomycetaceae bacterium | reverse complement strand
ACCCTCCTGATACTTCCAGTCACGTTGACCGAAGCTTAGTTTGCTCGTCCCGAAAAAATGCAGATGAACGTCTCCGGCAATGCGATGCTGCGGATACTTGAAATGGTGATCTTCGCAGTTGGCGAGTGAATGACACATATGCTGTTCGCCGGTCAGAAGTTCGCCGCTGTCGTAAATCGTGCGTCCCGCACGAATCACCTGAGCGTTCTGTAAGTGTGCCGCGAGACACCTGGTTGTTGCGCGGTTTCCGCAAGTAGTTTGCTGAATGGCTTGTTACGACTTTCCGCCTGATTGAAAACGTCGATGGTACTCTGCCAGGTTGGTTGCACGGACGTGAGGTCGCACACATCATCGCCATCAACAACACCAACACGGCGTCCCTGCCCCGGAATTTCAAACTGAACAACCTTAATCATGTCGGGTTCCCCTGTTCTGCAGGTGGTTGCAGTCAAGCGACTGGTCATCTGCATGAATTCACTCTTGCTCTGGAAAACTTCATCCTCAGTAGATCGGCAGTCGTGTATCAGCAGCGTCAGTCGTCTCGATTTTTCCCCGGCCCCGATGTGCGGTCTTCACCTGTGACTCGCGGTGGACACATTGAATTGGTTATTGCTGCCGGTTATCATGCCTTGACCTGCGACACCCCTAACTGTTCCGTCGGAGCGGCGATCTCTGCACATCTTATCAAGCGGCGATGTGGATCTGAATCGTACAGATCAAGTCAGCCGGGGATTTCGGCTCCTGACTTTAGAAAATGAAACGCGACTATGCACTGGCTGTACAGGATTATGGAATGGGTGCGATGGATGTTTGGTATCTTTCCGCGGTCCGCTCTGGCGTCACCGAAGGAACGCACCATTTTCCTGATCGTGCATTATTCGTTCATATTTCTCGTGACGGTACTTCTGGCGTATTTCAGTAACGGCGTTCGGAACTTATTCGGCTTCGCAAGGGAAATGGAACACCTGGCGCCCTGGTTTGACAGGATTCTGAGCGGTGCCCTGTTTTTGCTGTTTTATGCCATTGTGCGCGTGGTGCTTTACCTGCTGCAACTGTTCGGAGTGCAGGAGGAATCTGATTTCCCCGATATTGAAGCGGACTGGAATGACATAGTTACGGCACTCAGTCGAGACAACCTGTTTCTTGACGATTTACCGTTGTTCCTTGTTAACGGTCTCACCCCACAGCAGGAACAAAGCGCGTTTGAAAACGCGTCGCAGATGGAATGGCGTGTCGTGGCGCCACCGCTATCCCGCCCGACGGCGGTTGTTCGAGTGTTCGCCAACGACGATGCAATTTTCCTGTCCTGCACAGGCGTTGGTACAACGAATGGCCAGCAAGGTAAGGTAATTGAAGTGGCAGAGGCGGATTCGGGCATGATCCGCCCTTCAGCAGCCATTACCGGGACACGCAAAGCAGGCGAGATGCCGTCGCCAGCGCGGGCCAGGCCGTCGCTCACGGGAACTCAGACCGGATTGCCAGCGCTGCCAGAGCCAGCCATGGTGAGTGCACCAGCCCCTCAGGCGGGTGGTATGGCGGCGATGTTTGGCACGATGGCCCCCGGAGGCCTCAAACGCGCGATGGGGACCTTCGCTGCGCTCAACCGCGGTGATCAGAAAGGTTACGGCAAGAAGAAGGTTGCACCATTGTCGGAACTTGAAATTCAGATCGGCGCGCGACGCATGAAGTTTCTGTGCGAATTGATAGCGCGTGCCCGCCGCCCGTTTTGTCAGATCAATGGCATGCTTCAGGCATATCCGTTTTCATGGGCGTCTGATCCGGAATACGCCAACAGACTGGCACCAGGAATCCGCGAAGACCTCATCACAGTTCATGAGACTTTCCAGCTGCAGTTTCCAGTCGTGGCCATGGTGACCGAATTAGACGCGGTGTCAGGGATGAGGGACTTTCTGCTGCGTTCAGAACGGCTCCACCCCGGTCTCCGCCTCTCGCGAGCCGGGTCCAGCTTCGCGGCGGGGGCTGATGTCAACGAAAAAAACGCAGCATGGGTGATTGATAAAGATATGCATTGGTTTCGCGGCTGGGTGTATACCGCTTTTTCGACTGACATTGACAGCAAGGACAATCAAAAGCTGTTTCAAATGTTGTGTGAAATCAGTCAGCGTCGTGTGGCTTTGGTCACAATGTTGAGGGAAACGATGTATAAATCCGTAAATCCTGGTATTCGCCTGCATGGTACGTATTTTGCCGCCACGGGCAGAACATCGACGGAACAAGGATTTGTGCGTGGAATTCTTGACAAACTGAAGGATTCTCAGGGGATGCTTGCCTGGTCGCCACAGTTGGTCAAGTCTCAGCAACGTTCGCAGATGCTGTCTGTTGGCTTGTTGGCTGGTTCGGTACTGATGGTCGCACTGACTATCGCGATCTACGTCTGGGGAATCATGAATTCGGAGGCAGCATGACGGCAGGCGATGACCGGGACTGGCGTGGTGGGCGTTCTCCGCGAAATACTCCCCGCAGTGAAAAGGCAGTTCCCAGCTGGAAACAGTCCCGCGCGACAGGTGGTTCCTCCACGAAAATCAGTTCAGGAATCTGGAAACGCAGAGTCCTGATCCTGCTGGTTTTCGGAGTTCTGATGGCCCTGGTCATAGCTGCCATTAAGTCCTACGACCCGGCCCAGGCGTTGAAAACGCATTTCGTGCTGCTGAATCTGCGATCCACGTCCACTTATTTCGATACGGCAGCTGCGTTTGCTCTACCGCCCGAACTGGCCGACGGATCAAAAAATACTGCGCGGCGCGAGGTAACATATTCGGAACCGGAGTCATTGGGTCTTCTGCAACCAGGCGATGAGCCCAGCGAGACGAATCTCAATCATGCGCATGTCGTTGTTGTTTACCTGCAGACGACCTTTGTGGCGGCGCCCAACGGAACTTTTCGCTGCCTGCTGCGAAACAGTACTCCGAATCTGAATACCAATGAATATGCAGATCTGCAGATACTCAGGGATGCAATTAAAAAGTCCGCAAAGAACAGTCCCGCGAAGAATTGGTTGTTGCTTGTGGATCAGATTTCGTCTGGACATGAATGGCGGACAGGGTTCCTGCGGGCGGATTTGAAGCAGGAGTTTGAAAAATGGACTGCGGAGATTCCACAATTGGCTGTCGTGCTTTCGTCGAGCATCACGGATGGCAGTGAGCCCGGAACTTCAGGCACAAACGGGCGATCCGTGTTCAGCTATTACGCCGCTCTCGGACTCAGCCGACTCGCGACGAAAGATCCAAAGGGCGACATCACGTTGAACGAATATTGTCGTTTTGTCCGTGACAAGACGAATTCATGGGTGCAGTCTCATCGCAATGCGGACGGACAGTCGGTAACTGTCCTGCCGACGGACAATCCGCTGAACTTTACGCTGTTGCGAAGTGCAGCGGCGATGCCATCGGCTGCTGAAGAGATCAACGCGGCAGGTACGCAGGATTCACGGCTGGCAGAATGTACAGATCTATGGAATCGCAGGGAATCATTGCGGAGAAAAGGCGGAGTCATCTGGGCTCCTGCGGACTGGAGAGCTGCGACTGACGAATTGAAACGGGCTGAACGATTCATGCTGCACGGACTGGACAAAGACGCTGCCGCATCACTGGAGCTGGCTAAAAAAACCTTCGGGAAGCTGGAGGCAGAACTTATTAAGATCTGTCCGGGAGATACCGATTTTCAACCGGAGCGTGGATTCTTTCGTAAGTTGTATTCAACGCTTCCCGCGTCTCATCGCGTCGAAACCTTATTTCCGGAGATGTCGGCGGCGGGCCCCGCGAGTGGCATACTCCTGATTGAAGACGTGATAGCCAGTCATTTGAAACCGTTCGTGAACCTGAGTGGTATCACTGAGGCGAAGATTGACGAGAACTGGCAAAGGCGGCGTAACGCGGAACAGGCAATTGCGCAACTCTTTCAATGTTCCAACTCGCTGAAGCAAACTATCCCGGCTCTGGAACGTTCGTTATTGCTTTCGGAAGACCTTCAGTTCACGCGAATATCGGGCGCTGTTGCCGAGGAGCAACGCCGTGAAGAGCAGCGGATCGACGAAATCCTCACGGTCGTCCCCACTTTTGCTGAAGCCCATGATACGGCGGAGACCACTCTGCGAAATATTCTGGAGTGTATCCAGGAACTCGCCTGGTGGGCGGCGCATGGCGAGTGCAGTGATTCGGAGTCGGATCAAAAAATCTGGCGCGACGTATTGGTCGCGAATTCGTCGGATTCACATCTCGATCCCGATGGAATCCGCAGTCTCACGGACAAATTGAACCTTGCATCGAGCGACGTGACACCGCTGTCTGAACCTGCCCGCAGACTGCGCACGGAGATATTTCGACTGTGCGCGTCCGCGCGAGGTCTTAAGTCAGTCCTGGAAATGCGGGAACCCGAAAACGGTTACGATGCGCCAGGTCTGAAGAAAGTCACCGACGAATTGTCGATGTGGAATACGCATGCCGCCGCCGCACTTGCAGCCAGTCTGGAAGCGGCAGAAGAACTCTGTAAATCCGCGACGGACGCAACGTCTGCACAACGCAGCGGGCAGGTCCGCATTTACCGGATGCTGAGAAGCACGCTGGACCTCACTTGTGTGAGGCCCGCAACGCATTCCAAAGTGCTGCGGCAACTTCAAAAATGGGATCTTACATGGTCCGGTGAAGCCGAAACTAAAGCGATGGACGAAGAGGAGTCAGGCGGTGTCAGTACGGTTCAACATGCCGTAGATTTGGAAATGTTCTGGTTAATGCAGGTGCTGAACCTAATGCCTGCTTCAGAACAACAAACCGCCTTAATCAGACGGATGAACGGACTGATCGACAGCTTGACGCCTGCAGCTTTGGAGCCTGGGCCAATGGGTGAATTTTGTGAGGCCGTGCGAAAAATCTGGATTACGAATCAGGAAACAGCGGTTCTTGCTGCCAAATCGACGACTGACCATGCTCTCTCAGAACTGCAGGATGCAGACTTTCGAACCCGTATGTTTTCCGGATTCGATGCCGGAAAAATCCCCACGTCCGTGTCGGCCCGCATGCGACAACTCGTGATATTGCAGTATTGCCTGATGCAGGCCGATCGTTTCGTGACGGGACTTTGGATCGAACCGGGTGAACAACCCCCGTTCAATCAAAACGGCTGGTTTGCACGAGTGGCCGCACAATGGCTGGATGCCGCAGGAATTGCTTCGAAAAACACGAATGTGACCTCCGAATTACCTGCCAGGTTTAAGGCCGCCATGGAGGACATCCGTGACCGCCTGAGAACTTCCGAGGACGTGATGTTCCGTGGAAACTTCTCTGCAACAAATTCGGTCGATCTGGGAGATGATTCGTCAGACGATGCGGCAGTCAATCTGGATGTGTCCGAATCCGTGCCCGCGTCAGTTTCCGGCGCCGCCTCACTCGTGATTCGTCTCCCGGCGGAAAGCGAGAATCGCATGCTGCGCATCAATGATAACGCTGTTCCGATCAATGTTGGCAGCGGTAATGCTCATACCAAAATGCACGTGCGGCGTCTCGGTAATCCTGACCGCAATGAAGCCTGCGAACCATTCGAATTGAAACCGGAAATATTCTTCCGCGGCCGATCGTGGATGACCGCTCAAAACCTGATTGTCAATACCTGCGCTGCAGGACAGTTCGTCACTGAGATTTTGCCTCGTCCGGATACTGCAAGTATCACGGTGTCCGGAGATGATCCGCGACCTGTTATTCTGATACTCGATCTCTCGCTCACTATGGAAAAAAAACTTGCTGACGGCACACAACGTTATCTGGCGGCGATTGATACGCTGAAACGGCTTGTTGAACGGGACGACTTCGGGGACGCGCCAGTCGTGCTGAAAGTATTCGGACATCGTGTCTTCTATGATGAAAAGGCTGAAGTACATCGATTCAATCCAGGTTATGAAAAGGTATTTCCTGAAAGACCGATCCCGAAAGGCCTGTCTGTCAACGAAGACTTTGAGAATATGTTTAAGCGACCGATGCGGCTTAATAACGCAGATGACAAGGCTGAGTTCCTGGATGTACTGGAGAAGTTGAAAACCTCAGGTTTCTGGGGGTCAACACCGCTGATCAAATCGACTGTTCACGCAGTGGCGATCGATCTTGGGAAAAATTCCGGAATCGTGATCGCTATTACCGACGGGGAGCCCACTGACGATGGCGATAAACCCCGCGAATATGATCGAACCGATGACCTGGTGCGTGCGCTGAATGACAATCCCGGAACGAATGTCAATGTCGTCGCGTTCGACGTTGATAAAAGCGAGGGCGAAAGGGACCGTATTGAGGCCACATTCGATAAGTTCGGCGGGCGCGTCTCGATCGTAGATGCATCCGACGAGGCAGGCCTCCGCAAAAAAATTCAGGAGTCATTGGACCCCAGAAAGTTTACTGTCAGCTGGAACGCGGACACACGCAGTACGGAAGTCGAACTTGGGGACTCTGCAACGGACCTGGTGCCGGGCAACGACTACGTGGTGAAGTTTGGCAGCAGTATTGCCGCGGGACCTTTGGCCCTGAATCCGGGGGACGCTCTGCAACTCAATCTGTTGCTGAAAGAAAAGCGGTTCCGGATATTTCGCCTGCCTGGGCGTGCCCCCCAAAAGGCCGAATCGAAGCCCGCTTCGACCGATGTGCCATGGATGATGAAATTAGTCGAAGGCGTGCAAATCACTGACGTCCCTGAAGACCCTGTCAATCTTGGGACAGCAGTCCTGCGACTCATGCTCGATCATGAAGACGACGGCAGGATTGTGCGACAGCCGGCAGAAATTGAGCTGCACGTGCGCGAAGCAGATTCAG
>JAGQQS010000826.1 GCA_020426105.1 Planctomycetaceae bacterium | reverse complement strand
GTCACCCCAATCACCGTCGAGGTGTCTTTCAAGGAACTCGAATGCTTCTTCGATTGACACGGCATCAACGATTCCCTGGGTGAGAACAAAGTGAATTGATTGTGGCTTGTCTTTAGAGACCATCGCGTTCACCTCCAGCAGTGTGGAATGGGCGGATTGCATCCGCCCATTCGGTTAATAATGAATTATTCACTGCCTGCGGATGAACGCTGCGATTCCTCTGCAGCAATCCAGTCAATGCACTGCTCAATCACACGAGCGAGCATCAGCAACTCCATGAGGCCATACGACGTACAGTCCTTCCACTCATTGCCAGCCTTGTACTGGACGTTGAGTGTGGCACTCAGTCGCACCGGACCATCGTCTTTCTGGTTGGCCCATATTGCCGCCGAGGCCGTTTTCACACGTAGCTTCTTTACCGGTTCTTTTTTCTGTGCCATAAGCACTCCTTTTTTGTGGGAACTGATTCGCGCTTGATTTACATGCGACTCCGTTCCCGATTTCTAAAAACGAATTCCTTCTTGGAATCCGCGTCTCGTCCGCATTCCCAATGAATGCAAACAAGGTCCTTTCATCTGGCATTGGAGAACACCATTGCCAGCACGAAACACATGATCACGAAGAACAGTGCAGTCCGAAGGGTTGCTGCTGCTCGGTCTCGTTCGTAGTTTCGTTGGTACCGTGGACCATAATGACCGGTCCCATTCCGACGTTTACGCCAAATCCATTTCATGTCGTCCTCTCCCTTTCCGGGTGACTGCGTCATTGCAGCAACCTCACGGAGCAGACCGAGGCCTGTTCCGTGCGACTTTGCAATTGGGTGTCGTTTAAGAATGTGACGCGAAACGATTTGTCGTGTGCCCATTGTTTTTCCTTGCTCCCGGGCCGGAGCGATCAAACCCATCAATGTGGGAATTAGCTCTGAAGCGAATGAACCTCCGTTTCTGTAATTGAAGTGATGAGGGGAAGCAGCTGCGGAAAATCGTTGACACTGATTGGGATTCGCAGACTCGCAGATTGCTGCTCGAAAATAGTTCTCAGTCGTTGTGCCTTCTGTGGAAGGACTGTCAGGATTGCGATCTCAAATCGATCTGCTGAGATCAGACTTCGAATTGCAGGTTCACTCAGGTGACTTCGAATGTCCTGTCTTGTGGCGTCCACAACGCGATCCCATCTTCCGTGATGGCCGAGGTCGAATCGCACCAGGCCCAGCCGTCCCTTGTTTTCGCTATTGAGGTAATAGCGGTCGGGAAGTCCGGAACGGTCAAGCTCCGGAAAGTGCTTTGCTATCTCAATACGTGTCAATTTGTGGCGATCAGAGTTCAGTCCAGAGCAGAAACTGAGCATGGCATACGCCCGAAGTTTTGCTGGTTCAGAAAGTGGACCATTGTGCTTTGAGACAATCCCAAATCCTTCCGGCGAGCCTGTCAGATACCAGTAACGTATTCCTCGAATCAGCCAGTCAGATCCGAGCCATCCCATTCGAGTACAATGTTTCAGAGCATCGTTTTTTTGCTTATGAGTTGCTGGTTCGGGCAACTCCAGAGTCTCAAGTGCATCAGTCGTGGTAAGCCGGTATCTCGCCACATGATTCAGGACATGAGAAGCCAGCTGTTTGCTGCATGTCAGCGGTCGCTGTTGTTTTGTTTTCATAGTTTCACCACAGCTCATAGGGGAGCGAGCACTCAGCACAATAATCATGGAAGCTCTCGACTTGCCGGGTGCTGTAGCAGCCGGCAGATTCAATCACCTTAATCACGCGACCATTGGAGTCCGAAAGGAATACATCAGGATCCTTGATGCGGTAGCCTGCTTTGGCTCGGATATGCTCTCCGTGCCAGTGGTCTGTGACGTTCGGGATTTCAGCGTGATACTGCACAAACACTTCTGCCAGCAGCAGGTCGTGGTCGCGCTGTTCGAGACGCGGCAGATTACAGGCTGCACTTCCCATCATGTTGGCGGTGATCGGTGAAGCGACGCAGACCATTGTCGGCTGAGCCGCTCTGGGCCATCGCGTTCGGGCGCGATTAGCGACCTGGTGGAACTCCGGCTCTGAATCCCCCGGCTGCCAGCGGACCAGTGGCGTCACTGGGATGAGTTCTCGAAGATTGATCGTGTGGATCTGAATAAACTGTGCTGCAGCCAACTGACGAAGACGCCGCAGAACCCATCGACTTCCCAGCGACTTTCTCCATAGCAATTTGGTCTGGCGAATTGACATCATGCGGATGCAACGTGTCAGTGCGATCAATAGCGCTTGATCTCGTGGCGTGACTGACAAGCTCATGGGTCCTGCCTCCTGCGACGAGAAGTGGGCTTGCTCTTGGCACTGACGTCTGTTCGCAATGCATCAAACAACGAGGTAAGTTGTGACTCCATCTCGGGAGTCAGATGAGCCGATGAAGCACCGTCAATCAGCTGCTCTGTCCAAAGTTCGTTGTCGGCGGCGGATCCCGATGTGGCGATGGTTTTGGTTGCCGCAGAATCCTGCGACTTTTGAAGGAACGATCCTCGAACCTGTGGCCACGGGTGGTTTTGTCGGCGGCGATACTCTGTTTCTGAAATGTGAAAATCCGACTCTATAACGACTGGCATGCCTCCGAATTGAGCGTTGCCACTTCCGCGTGCAACTCGCAAAATGCTGCGATGGGGATGATCATTTGTCAAAAGGATGTCATTGATTGTCAGACGATCGACGACTTGTTCGGTCGCAGTGATGGACGATGAGGCTTTTCCGTCTCCGTTAACGGTATGCGTACGGCTGATCGAGTGATCGATTGTTTTCCCGCTTATCTGAATCAGGCGTTCCTGATCTTCCACCGATGACACCGAGAACCATTGGCGGAGGCGACAATTAGCCTCGATAGCAGGTAGAAGATTTGTCCCTCCCTGCTTCAAATCCTGCATGCTCTGATTTGCCAGCACGATACCCACTCCCATGCTGCGAGCGAGCTGCAGCATGTACTGAAGGTTGTTGGCCACCATCCGCTGAAACTCATCAATCACAAGAAACACCTGGCACTTGCGTTCCGTCTGTGTCGATGCCGCCAGCAGCAGGTATGTGAACAATCGAGCGATTTCGGGTGCCCCGCTCGGCGACAAGGTCGAGGGCAGATGGCAGTACAGGAATTGTGGTTCCTGAAAGAACCGTGTCAGATCGATGGCACTCTCGTGAACCTCCGGAGCAGGCGATGAAGTCGACGTCACATTGAGGGCCTCGCAGGCCGCCAGCCGCTTCATGACTTCATGAACGTGGATTCCAGCCTTGCGAATCTCAGGATGGAGGTCCTGTCGTTTCGCAGTAGTGACCACTGTTCCAATGCAGTCTGCCAGCTCTGCAAAGGAGCTGATGTGCGGAAAAGCCTTCATCGCGTGAAAGACGACAGCTGCGTTTGCAGAGGAATAATAGCCCTGACCGTAATCGGTGCCGTAATTCAAACCGTTCGCTGCGCACAGAATGTCGGTTCGGGTCAGCAGGTCAAAACGATTCCAGAATGGCTGAGACATCGGATTGAAAGCGACGGTATGCCGATGATTCTGATTCGAGAAAACCTGGAGTGGCATGGGCATCCCCAATTTTTCCCGGATGCGTTCCACAGATGTCTGCAGTGAAGCGAGAAGCTCCAGTGAGTCGGCTTTCAGGTCCAGAACGATGACGCTGCAATCTCCGAATCCGACCAGTTGCTCAGTAACCGGGCAGAGAAACAGTCCAGTCTTTCCACCACCACTGTCACCAAGTGCATGTGCGTGTTCGCAGTAGATTTCTCGAGGAACGAGGACCGGACTTCGATCAGCGACGACCATGCCGTGATAGATGCTCTTCTGCTCAATCGGATCCGACGAGCTCCGGATCTGTGAGACAATTGGGGCAAAAGTCTTTCCCCCTGCTTCCTTAATCAATCGTTCGGCAAGATCTTGCTCTGCTGCGGCATCCAGGAGCGTGGGAAGGGCAACAGAGGAAACCAGAACGATGACCAGAATCGAGGGAAAGGCGATGACGAGAAGAAATACGATGCCAACGGTCGTCCAGCGATAACGGTCACTGAGTGACCAAAAGCCATCGTCGTGATATCGCAGGATGGTCGCTTCACGAACCTGGAGGTCGCCCATGTCCGCATACATCAATAGCGACACGTTTGGTGAGCGGACAATCCAAATGGCGGTCAGTACACTGGCTGCGAAGAGGAGCCCGATTCGATTCCCTGCAGGTCCCGCAGGACTTTGAAAGAGCCCCGGACGATTCAGCGTCTTTTCAGTCATCCACGATTTCAAGGAGCGTGACAGAATGACGTACCGATTGGTTTTCACTTTTGGCGGCGCAGGCATCGCGAGGACAGCAGCTGGAAATGAGAGGATAGCAATTCCCACAAGTGGATGCTGCGTCCATGCGTACAAGGTCGTCATTCCGGCGGCTATAACCGCAGATGCTCCCAGTTGGACAGATGACGCATTTCGCAGCTGGTCAGCGGTGATGCGTGAAACTGGAAAACAGGTGACGAGTGCCACGTTGTGGCGGCCAAACGAATATATCAGCAGTCCATAGATCCCTGATGAAATGACTGTCTGCGTCAACCATAACGTACGGTGTTGAGCCGCCAGCAGGACCATGGCAATGAGGAACATCGGTTGGGTAAGCGATGTCCACCGTTCATAATAGACTGCAGTCCCAATGGAATAAATCACCACTGAGATCGCGAAGATCAGATCAAATGGCTCCAGGAACTGTCGATTCCGGCCAGAAAGTGGC
>JAGQQS010000045.1 GCA_020426105.1 Planctomycetaceae bacterium | reverse complement strand
GGCGGATGCAAATCCAATTCCTGGAATACTGTGGTTACTTGCCTTCTACTGTGGGCTGCCGTTCCTGTCGCTGAGCGCTACGGGACCATTGCTGCAGGTGTGGTTCCTCAGAGCGTTTCCCGGAAAATCACCTTACAAGTTGTACGCATTTTCCAACGCAGGGTCATTAATCGGACTAATCTCAGTCCCGTTTTTTCTGGAACTATGGTTCACGACAACTCGACAGGCAAGCCTCTGGTATTTGGGTTTCCTGGCGTTCAGTGTGATGACCATTGCGTGTGCGATCACCGCGTTGCGTCAGCCATCGTCGGCAGCATCAGGGGCACCCGCTCTGCCATCCGGTGCGAACGACCTGCTGCAGCACCGTGTGACGCCAAGGACCGTGAACTCCGCAAAGCCGCGTCGAATGTTCCGAACGCCGCGGGCCATCCGACGCCTCTGGTTTCTTCTCGCCATGGTTCCGGCCGTCATGCTCGCCGCGGTGACGACCAAACTGACCACGGATGTCAGTCCGGTCCCGTTTCTCTGGATTGTTCCGCTTACAATTTATCTGGTCTCGCTGATCATTTGTTTTTCTGCTGACCGACTTGCAGTGCGACGATTCTGGGCTCCGATTTCGGGACTCTTTCTTCTGGCAAGTGGTGTTCTTATCTGCCTGCAAAATAATTTCCTCAGTTTTGCGTCGCTGCCTGTGCAGTTTGCCGTGCATCTCGGCACGCTGACTTCTGTCTGCATGGTTTGTCACGGTGAACTGATCCGGCTGAAACCAAATGTTCATGAAGACGGCAGCCTGAACGACCAGCTGCTGACAGATTTTTATCTTGTGATGGCGCTCGGAGGAGCTGCTGGCGGCCTGTTTACCGCCGTGATTGCGCCGGTCGTCTTCCCATTCCAGCTGGAACATCACGTAGGCCTGCTGGCGTCTGCGCTGGTCCCGGCACTCGTCGTCCGGCATGAAGAAAAGCGGTCGTTACCAAAAGAAAACCACAAAGTTCGCTGGTGGCTTTTCGGCATTGGCGTTTTGCTGCTGAGCGGGCTGATCGGATTCGATATCAGTTCGACGCTGCGTGAATCGTATTCGCTCGCTCGCAGTTTTTTTGGTGTGAGTCGGGTGATCGCACGGATGGCGCCCGGCAGTGCAAACCCAATCGCTTTTGAACTGGTCCACGGAACGACACGTCACGGCTTCCAGTTCGTTGATCCGGAACTTGCCCGATTGCCCACCGCCTACTATGGACCCACGTCGGGTGTTGGGATCGCCTTACAAAGCCATTGTGCTGATAAGTCGCGGAGTGTGGGGGTTGTCGGTTTGGGGGTAGGGACCATTGCGGCCTACGGTCGCCCAGGGGATATTTTTGACTTTTATGAGATTGATCCGGTCGTGAGGGATCTTGCGAGTAACTTCTTCAGGTATCTCAGCGATTGTCCGGCGTCGGTGAAAGTAATTCCGGGAGACGCAAGGCTGGCTCTGGAAAATAATCAGCCGCTTCGACCTTACGATCTGCTGGTACTTGATGCATTTTCCAGCGATGCTGTTCCCGTGCATTTGCTGACGGCCGAAGCGTTCGATATTTATCATAAACGACTCGCACCAGACGGAATCGTCGCCGTTCATATCTCGAGTCAGAATTTTGACTTGCGACCGGTTTTGTCCGGTCATGTGACGCGAATGAAATGGTCATCGGTCTGCATTGTTGATATGAGCATCAATCCCAAACAAATGACTGTGCCCTCATTCTGGGTATTGATGTCACCGCAAAAATCGGTCGTGGAAACGTCTGAAATTGCACGGGCACAGACCGTCCCGATGACGAAAACACTTGACTGGACGGACGATAACCATAGTTTGTTCCGGATATTAGGGCGCCCGTCATTATAGTTCGAAAGCATAGTTCGACTGTCCCGGAATGGAGTTTTAACTGATGTCTCATTCACGCCGCGCATTTCTTGTCGGAGCTGCGACCGCGTTACCGCTGAGTCAGACCGTCTGGTCTGCTTCAACGGCGCCCCGACGCCCTCGAATTGCAGCGCTGACCACGATCTATCACAAGTATTCCCACTCCGAGCACATCATTGACCGGTTTCTGGAAGGATATGGCTGGGAGAACGGGCACCATCGGCCTGAAATGGATGTGGTCTCGCTGTACGTGGAACAGGTCGGTGAAAACGATCTGAGTCGTGAACGAGCGGAGCGACATCCGGGCATGAAAATCTATCCGACCATTGCGGAAGCACTGACCGAGGGTGGCAGTGATTTGTCAGTGGATGCGGTGCTGCTGATCGGTGAACACGGCTCATATCCGCATAACGAAAAAGGCCAGCACCTGTATCCTCGCTATGAATACTTTCAGCAGGTCGTGGATGTCTACCGCCGAAGCGGTCGTGCTGCACCGTTGTTCAACGATAAGCATTTGTCATGGAACTGGGACTATGCAAAGGAAATGGTCGATACGTCCCGAGCGATGAATTTTGGACTGATGGCGGGCTCATCGCTGCCTGTGACCTGGCGTCAGCCGTCCATCGATTTGCCTTTGGGGGCCCCTGTGAAAGAAGCCGTTGCCGTCTGGGGTGGTGGCATCGACGGAGGTGATATTCATGTGATTGAGGCGATGCAGTCGATCGTTGAACGACGTCGTGGCGGTGAAACAGGAATCGTCGCTGTTGAGGCATTTCGCGGCGATCGCTTCTGGAAGGCCATGGCGGCTGGTTCATGGGACGCTGGTGGCTGGGATCCGGTCCTGCTGGAAAGCTGCCTTTCCCGCAGCAATCAACTCAAGTCCCCGCGACCGACTTACAGTCATGTCTTGCCGACAACAGACGATTTGAAACGAATGGCCGGAGATTCATATGCCTATCGTTTTGAATATGCCGATGGCCTGAAGGCCACCATCGTTCAGTTTCAGGCAGCGGCGGGACAAACCGACGGCGGTGTTGTCGGGGACTGCAGCATGGCTGCTCGACTGCATGATGGCGACCTGTTTTCAGTGCAGTTTTATCTGCCGTATTATTCAATGCGTAATTTCTTCAGTCCTCAGGTACACCATATTGAGACCCTGTTTCGGACGGGAAAATCGCCCCTGCCAA
>JAGQQS010000825.1 GCA_020426105.1 Planctomycetaceae bacterium | reverse complement strand
AAGCCCCAGGAGCTTTTCGATCACCATTGGGATCCCACAGATTCTCACACCATTCCAACACGTTGCCCGACAGGTCCAGTAAACCAGGATTTGCGGGTGAATGACCGCTCGGGTGCCATTTTCCAGCATCCGAATACGCACTAATCGCCTCCGCGCGGCTTCGAGTTCGTCTCAGGTTCGTTTCCCGCGTGTCCCTTTCCTCCCAACCACCATACAAGCACAGATGACCGGCCATCTCAGGCCACCACCAGTAATCCTGCTTTCGAGTATTGTGCCACCGACACGCCCATTCCCACTCCCACTCGGTTGGCAGGCGATAAGTTTTTCCCGTCAGTGCCGAGAGCCATTCACAAAACTCTTTGGCCATATAGAAGTTGATATGAACAGCTGGCTGATCGTCCCATCGACTGTACTGATCGCGGTGTCGTCGATGGGACGGACAAAACACTTCGAACACAGCATTCGCGACTGGAAAATCCGCGAGGGCAAAGGCTCGAATCGATTGCCGCTGTGGCCTGATCTCCTTATGTTCAGGATACTTGCGGAGATCAAACGTCCCGGCCTGCACATTCACAAAACTCTCCAGAAAATTCCACGTGCAATTACTGCCAGGCAGTCGAGTCAGTTGATCAAGTAATTCCGCCTCCGCCGACAATCCGGCATACAAACTCGCTGGATTCGGAAGAAGCTTTCGTTGCATCCCGAGGCACGCGGCATCGCGAGTCGATCTCTGCAGGATCCTTGCTGTCAGACTGCTGTCTGATGCCATCAACGCCGCCGCTTCCGCATGCACGTCGGTTCCAGATTCTCCATGGACCCACTTGAGTGCTTCGCGGTAATTAAACCAATTGGGGAAGTCTCCGTGGACAAGCCACGCGGCCAAACACTCCACTTGATGACTGAACCGCGTATTGTCGCGTTTCATGGATTCGGCGATGACCCAGGGATTGCCGAGTTCGATCAATTGCATGGCCAACTCCGTCCGAGCATTCGATGACGCATGGCTCAACGCAAATCTCAGTGTGTCGTGCCAGTCCGCCGGACGATTGGCGCGATCGGTCAACATGTGCGGCAGCAGGTCGCCTTGCGGATCAAGCGTGTCGTGAATCTCTTGAAGCTTTTTCTCCCGGACTTTGTCCGAAACCCGCGGTACCAGGGTTGATTCACCAGACTCTTCGTCCACACGCGGGATTTGATCCATCAGGTGGCAGCCAGCAAAGAACTCCATAAACGAACGATGGCGAAACGAAAGTGCGGATTCTCCCAATTCGTCAAATACCTGAAACGCGGTTGTCAGATCGACCTGTTGCAGTGCCATCAGGACGTCTCCGCTGTTGCCGGAGGCATTCAGCAGCTTTGAGACTGCTAACGCCTGAAACTCCTTGCCCTGCAAAATGCCCGTGAAATCGTGGCGGCTGACCATGAACCACGACACAGTTCCCAGCACTTCACGAACACGTATTTCGGACTGCAGGAGTTTTTGGTCTTCAACTTTCTCAAGCGTACTAAATCCCTTGCGAATCAAATGCGTGACCGCTCGGTCGTACAGTTCGTACCGACTGCGAATACTGCTGAGGCTCTCTGAGTCTTCTGGCGAAGTGGCCAGTTGTTTCATCAACGACAACAGCAGCGGAACTTCCAGCAGGTCCTTCCACTGGCGGCGGCGCAATTCGTCGTCTGCGGTGTTCCAGTTGACGCACAATTCATGGGGAATCAACTCATTTGCAAGCGTGTCACCGAGATACTGCCGTTGACGGGCGCCATCAAATGGCAACAGTTGCAGCGTTTTCCAATTGCGATTTTCCACCCATGCCTGTCTTCGGCCCTGCAAAGTTTCCGGACGTCCGGTGATTATCACCGGGCATTTGCGAACGTCGCCACTTCCCAAAAACAGCCCCAGGCCATCTACGGCTTTCTCAATCTGATCCACTGCATCCAGCAGGAAGACTACTCGTCCATGTTTGATCATCCAGCGAAACCATTCCTTTCGCTTTTCGCTGGAAATCACCCAGTTCGGCTGTGGCTGTTCGGCGGCGAATGCATCCGCGGCATGCGTAACCGACGGCAGGTCGGCAAGGCGATCAATCACTTGATCAACGTCACCTGTCCAGGTGATCTGAGCCAGAGATCCGTCTTCCCCCGTGCATCGCCCCAGCCTGAGTGGCAGCAGGTTCTGACCGGAGTGTGCAATTGCGGCTTCGCAGTGCAGGATAAAGACAGATTTGCCCAGACCACTGTCGGCGAAGATACGAACTCGATTGCCAATCCACGCGGGCACTTGCTCGTCGCTCTGAACGCCATCAGGCTGCTGACCAGCGGATGACGCCAGTTGACCGGTGATCAGTTGCTCTAATTCACCTTCGGTCAAGGGTCTCAGTTGTTCCTGCTTTCCGTTGGGACCCGTGTGCTCCTGGCTGGGAAGCACTTCGGCAATCTCAGGCAGCACATAGGGCGTGCAACGTTCTTCGGCCAGCTTCGTGGCTCTCTCGGCCAAGTGACGGTTCACGCCGCGTGTCAGTCGCGGAAATCGTGTCGTCAACTGATAGGACTCGGCGAGTGTTCTGGCTGCAGGGAATTCGAAGCGAGGATCATTTGGAATCCATTTCTGATCCTGATCGCAGGCAACCACGACCTGCAGCAATCGGCCAGTTTCCATTGATCCAACCAGCGTCTTGACGTCGATGCTGGTGACGCCTTTCAGCAGATCGACGTCACTCTCGCCAGGATTCCTGATACTGGCCGTCGCTCCGACGTTGGGGTCCAGCGGATCGATGCCGCCTTGGTTATCCGGATTGGAACCGTGCGCGGCAATCAAACCACAAGCCAACGAAACTTCTGCAGAAGGTCCTTCAAGCCTCAGTTGGACCGGACTCTTATGCATGGATTTCACTGGCCTCAGCAGATCGATCGACCATCGCCAGTCAAAATCATGGACGTAGCTGCCAAAGTGGTGCGTCGCATAATTGCGGGCTGCCCATAACGCATTCTGTAATCCCGTCGAAAAGCTCGTATGCATGCTCAGGTAACCACAGCGTTCAGCGGCCGGAATCAGTAGACCGCAGCCACCGGAAAGTCGCTCAATCGTGAAGTCCGCCAGCACGCCGCGCGGATGCTCCGGGTGATCGCATGCAAACATGATCTTTGTGCGAACTGTCAGGTCCGGTTGCCGTTGATCACCAAAGAACGAAGCCAGGATTTCGCCGGCCATCAACAGCCCTGGATGTGACCAGCCGACTTTGCCTGCGACGTTTTCAATGGCCGTCCGTATTCCCGGCGATCCGGCAAACTTTAAGAATGACGGTACCAAGCGGTTACCTTGACCCGGCTGCGGGCCACCAACGGCGGCTTCCAACGACTGAACGTAAGGAACGGTTTTGTGCTTCCATGCTTTGCCAGTTGCCGTCACCAGTTCTGTGATGGCAGATTCTACGTCGCCGTCATCGAGTGCAGTCCCAATCAGGTTGAATCGAGCCTGCAACTGGGGAAAACAGTCCAGATAAAGCTTCGGAGGGTTTGACTTCAAATCCGGGTACGGAATCTGAAGAAAGGGCTGAAGCACGTCCAGGTTGTCTTTGAGCTCCTGCATCAGATCAACGAAAGCGGCCGACGACGTGCTTCCAGCCCGCTGATTACTGACAGCCCAGTCCAGCAGCGCACATGGACCACAGGTGAGATGCTGCTGCAGCAGTTTCAATTCGCTGGGGGATTCAATAATTTGCTTCAGAATGGCTGCAACGTCGGTCATGCACGGCTCCGGATGATGAAAATCAGGCGACAGAGTAGCCGAAAGAAATCATTCCGTTAAGGGAGTGAGTTCTGTTCCCCGACCTTGTAACAATTACGCCCGATCCGCTCGACAGAACCGGCAATCATCCGCAGGCCCCACGCTGCCGGCGTGGAACTCGGGTACACCGCCGTCTTCCCAGCGCACTCGTCGCCAGTGAGATGTCGGAATCCGGCCATTCAGCCATGCCAGCCAGGTTTCGATTGTGATGGCACAGGCCATCGCATTCAGATGCAGCAAACTACCGGCCCGTTGTTCGTTCCATTCTGTCGGCGTGCCTCGGCTGAGTGCGTTGTCTGGTGCTGAAAACTGATACAGCACCTCCTCCAGATTTTCCATGGGTGGCACACAGGCGACGCAACCAAGGCCCGGTTCAAAGAGTCGCACATCCAGCGACATCGTACGGACATCGCCATTCCATTCGATCAATGATCCTGCATCAACATGCACAGTCTGTGTGGCCATGCAAAGCTGGCTCACTGCCAGTCGTCCAACGTCACCATCGATAAACGAAAAGACCGTATCAGCACGTGTTTCTCGCAGTATCCGAACGGCATCGGGTTCGAGGATCGAGTGTGGGATGCAGGATACCGTCAAGTCCGGCTGATTCAGACGCAACACGCGAGCCAGATGAACGGCTTTGAACTCTCCGACATCGTCCGTCGTAACCATTGGCATCGCGTCGAGGTTCTCCGGGCCAATCCTGTCACCATCAATGATAATGAGTCTCCGCACTCCGGCGGCAACAAGCTGACGAGCCAGTTCCTGACCGCCGCGGCCCGCTCCGACAAGGATAATGGTCAGCATCGCCAATCGTTGGTACAAGTGACGCAGGGCACCGATCGTGCGGGATGATCGCAGCGTGTCGATAGTTGGTATTGTCGATAAATCCTCAGGCCGATCAGCTGATTCCTCCTTAACTCTGGAGGCAGCTTCACCTGAAACGGTTAACGTCGTGCGGATTGCATCAGGAAGTGTGAGCAACCCGGAACCGATGAAGCGAACGTGTTCGGGACGCAGCACGCGGCCGTCGTCGATAATCAATACGGGCAGGAGTTCGTGGTGTTCGGGTTCCAGGGAAATTGCAATCAACAGGTGCGATCGCTTCGGCCGGACGACTTCAATCAGTCGCTCCACGGGAATCCGCTGGCTCAGGTTGCTCACCATCACCGCAAAGTCCAGCATCGGGGCCATGCTGCGACCGTCAGGAACCCCTTCGACATGGCTCCAGCCATCGATGATGAGTTCAAGGCCATGGCTTGTCCGACGACGACGGACACGGCCAACAACAAACTGCCCTTGATCGAGCAGCACAGATCGCACTGTCCGCAGAAACTGCGGCTGATTAATGATCAATGTGATCGGCAACGTGGCAGCAATAAGTGACGACGATGATGTGTTCATGGTTTTGAGACTTCACAGCGTCGATAGCTGTTTTCCAATGATGGTTTGGCGCAAGATAAGCCCGGCATTCTAGAAATGCCGGGCTTCGAAGCGGGGTTATTGACATTCAATCGGGCGGTTAATCGAACGCGGCCAGTCGCCCCAGCAGTGCCAGGGCATCCTGTTGGCGTTTTTCCCGTTCAGCAGCTTCCACTTTGTCCAGCAGATCAGCCAGCTGCGATGACCTCATCGGCGGAGGCGTTTCCGGCACCGCAGACGGTTCTGTCCGCGGTGCCGATGGAGAAGCACGCGGACGGCTCCCCGAATGGGTATAGGTCGGCGACATCGTGATCATCTCAAATCTCCTTTGACAGGTTTTCAACTCTTCGGCAGCAAACAATTGACTGCCTCTCACTGTACTCAACGCATCACGGATCTGCTTTTGGTGACATATGCGAAAAGAAAACGGAAAAATATTGCCGCGCAATCGACGTGGCTTCAAAACGGGAAGACGTATTAAACAGTGCATTGCTGACTCCGCAGTAATCTTCAGAACAACTTTCAGATCCAGCACCAAAACGTCTGGCCCAATGCGTTGAGGGAAACATCAGGGATCAGTTCTGTTGATTGATTCCAACTGTGTGTTTCAGGATTTCAAAGCAGGAGTTTGTGATGAATGAACAGCTGACCATGCCAGCCATTGGATGCGGTGTCGATGAGGTATCTGTGGATCAACTCGACCAGTCGTTTCCTCTCAATACCGATCCCACGATCGGCGTTGAACTGGAACTGATAATTGTGGACGACACGACGGAGCAGCCCGTGCCGTTGTATGAGGAGATTTACGCCGCGCTGCCACCGGAGATTCAGGCGCAGACACAAGGGGAACTGTATGCGTGTCAGATCGAATACGCCTCAAAACCGCAGAAAACTCTCCGAAGCCTGCGAGACGAATTGGAGCAGTTTGTGACTGCGACAGACCGAGTGGCCCGGCGATTCAATGCACGACTGCTATGGAGCGGCAATCATCCGGCATGGCAGTACGATGCGTCCATGGTACGTGACTGTGATCGGTCGCGACTGATTCAGCAGCGGTTCGGCGATCTGATGCCACAGTTGCTCACCTGTGGCATTCATTTCCATGTGGCCGTCAGTCGAGACAAAGCCATTCAGGTTGTGGATGGCCTGCAGAGATTTCTGCCCCTGCTGGTGGCGCTGGCAGCGAATTCACCGTTGGCGAATGGCGACCTGTCCGGTTGTCACTGTCATCGGGCAGCCATCTGGGCGAATGAATTCCCTGTCTGTGGTGTATCACAACAGTTCGGCGACTGGAGTGGATTCTCCAGACACATCAGCGACTTGCTGGACGCAGGACTGATCGAAAAGCAGAAAGATTTGTATTACTTTGTGCGCCCCACGCGTTATGGCACAGTCGAGGTGCGCTGCTGCGATGTTCCCATGAATGTCGATCAGATCATCGCGTTAATGGCATTAGTGCAGCTGCTGGTGGTTGGACTGCAGCAGGAACTACCGTCATTGACTGTGGGCCGCGAGTTTCTGACCATGGAACTTGGGCACGCCATCACCAACGGCGTTGAAGCTCAGCTGACGGATCACAACGATCGTCGCAGTTCCGCGATCGAATGGGTAAACCGTTTGGCTTATGAACTCGATGCCACAGCTCGGCATCTTGGAATCGATGCCGCGCTGGCATTGGCACCGTCCATCCTGGCCGAGAACGGAAGCGTGCGGCAACTTCGCGAGCATGCCGCACTTCAGGCGACATTTCTCGCGTCGGCGGAGCGAAAGTCGTGGCATGGAAACAGAATTCTGGTTGCTGCAGCGGCAACGGCTGCTTCCATTGGCCTGATGGGTTTGCTGCTCGTCTATCGTTCACTGATGGCGTAAAATCAGGTTTGCTGGAATCTAGTGGTAACGATGTTTCGAAAACTATGACCGTTTTCGATGCGACGGCAGTTGGCAGCCAGTAGAACGCAGCAAATTAAAAAACTTCGCCCATGCCCGGCACTTCTGATTGGAGTGCCGGGCTTGTTTTGTTTTGGAACCAACGTTTCGTGCGTGAAGCACAATCAACGATTGCAAAGCGAATTTTGTGCTTCGTGACCAGGTAACACCGTCCACTCGACTGTATCATGGTGTGACGACCGCCAGACGGCTCCCAGCTTCACTCATAACTTTCGTAATTCAGACCTCTCAATCCCATGGAAACATTTCGACAACTGCGAGCTGACGACAAGTTTGATGATGCGATCAAAATGCTCATCCAATCCTGTCAATCGACGAATGAGAAACGGCGACATAAGGTTTTGCGAACGGAGATCTTTGGGAGCCGCTGCTTAATTCTGGACTGGGCCGCCACCATGGTGGCGAAGGGCCAGCGTGCCGATTGTGAAGCAACGCTTCAAGAAATACGACGGCATGTCCTGCCGTTGACTGATGCATCCCAGGACCTGATGGAAAGTCGTCTGCGGTTGATTGAAGCGATGACCTGCCACGAAGGCGAAGCCTCCAACGTGCGCGAGGCCATCGAGTTTACGGTGCAAAAAGTCACCGACGCATGGAAGTATCAGGCGCATTTCGGTGTGACGGATGCCCAACACGCAGATCTCGAACC
>JAGQQS010000824.1 GCA_020426105.1 Planctomycetaceae bacterium | reverse complement strand
GTGACGATGCGCAGTCGATCTATTCTTTTCGCGCAGCCACGGTCCGCAATATCCTGGATTTTCCGGTCGATTATCCCGGCACGGTCCTGATCCCGCTCGAACAGAATTACCGCAGTACTCAGAAAATCCTGGATGCCACGAATCGTGTGATCCATGAAGCAGAAGAACGACATTCCAAGGAACTCTGGTCTTCCCGCGGTGACGGAGCGCTGCCGGTGCTCGTCACCTGCAGCGACGAGGACGCTCAGACAACCTATGTGATCGACCAGATTCTGGATCGACGGGAAAAAGGCGTGCCGCTCAAACAGCAGGCGGTGTTGTTTCGCGCGTCACATCACAGTATGGCGATGGAAGCAGAGCTGGGGCGTCGCAACGTTCCTTTCGTAAAATACGGAGGGCTCCGATTTCTTGAGACAGCACATATTCGTGACCTCATGTCGTTTCTGCGGCTGGCCGAAAACCCGCTCGATTCGGTCGCTGGTTTTCGCGTGCTCGTATTGCTGCCGGGCATTGGGCATGTCAAAGCGGCAACGCTGCTTGAAACGCTCCGGGATGGAGGTGGCCATTTTGAAACATGGTCATCATGGACTCCACCATGGGCTCTCCGTGACGACTGGCCGAAGCTCATTCGTCTGCTGCAGGACATGGAACGGCGGGCGGAATCTGATGCAGGAGTTGCCACGGACATTCATGCGACTCGACTGTTTTATGCGCCCCTGCTGGAAACCAAATACGACAACGTGAAGGCGAGGCTGAATGATCTGATTCAGCTGGAAGCCATCGCGGCCCGCTACCAGAGTCGCATGGAGTTTCTGGCTGAAATGACACTCGATCCCCCGAGCTCGACGCAGGAACTTCCGGCGGATCCTTTTCTCGATGAAGATTATCTGATCCTCAGCACGATTCATTCAGCGAAGGGGCTGGAATGGGATTCGGTGTACGTGATCCACGCGGCGGACGGTAATATCCCGTCTGATATGGCAACCGGCAGTCCGGAAGAGATCGAAGAAGAACGGCGTCTGTTCTACGTGGCCATGACGCGTGCGAAGAACCATTTGAGCGTTGTGCGCCCCGAGCGGTATTACTTTCATAATCGTCGTAAAAGCGATCAGCATTCGCTCAGCAAAATCACTCGATTCCTGCCCACGCATATCCAGGCCCTGTTTGAACGCCAGTCTCAGGGCATGACGTACGGTTCCGGCTATGCAGGCAGTGGCCAGAGCGGCCTGATTCAGAGCGACACGTCTGAGATCCGAAAAAAAATCTCGAAGCTTTGGGGTTAAAGCAGCACAGGATCACGTCTCACAAGGGCTGAGGAGCAAGCGCGACAGATCGGCGAACAAGCTGCTCCGATGACCCGTCGGGGCCGCAAAGCCGGGAAATTTTGGGATTTGGCCCTTCGGCACGCCGGGAAACCAGGAAAATCTTCGGTTTACACCGTGAAGTCTGTCCGAATTTGACGGAGTTTTCGACAATCTGTTTCTCGACCCAACACCCATCTGACGTATCAATTCTCACTATCTACAGACTTCCCTGGTATTAGTACAAATCCCGTATGACTACTGAAACAAAACTCCTGATCGTCCGCAATCCCACACGGTCCGTCGCGGTCGGTGATCGATTCATCGGGGGGCAGGCGCCGATTGCTGTGCAAAGCATGACCGCCACTAAGACGACGGACATCGATGCCACCGTAAAACAGATCAATGATCTTGTGCACGCCGGAGCCGATATCGTACGCGTCGCCATCGACAATCAGAAAGATGCCGAAGCGCTGATGGAGATTCGACGGCAGGTCAAAGGTAATCTGTCGGTGGACCTGCAGGAGAATTATCGACTGGCTGAAGTCATCGCGCCGTTTGTGGATAAGATTCGGTACAACCCAGGGCACCTCTATCACCATGAAAAATCCAAACCATGGCAGGAGAAAGTGAAATATCTGGTGCAGGTCGCCCGCGACAATGATTGTGCTATGCGGGTTGGAGTCAACTGCGGTTCTGTAGATCCTGATGTAAAATCAAAGTTTGATGAACATGATTCGATTTCGCCGATGCTTGAAAGTGCATGGGAACACTGCAGGCTGCTGGATGATCTGGGGTACGAACGGTACTGTGTGTCTCTGAAAGATTCTGATCCGCAAAAGGTGATTGAAGTCAATCGTCGGTTTGCCGAAAAGCGTCCGGATGTCCCGCTGCATCTGGGAGTCACTGAAGCCGGGATGCCGCCGGACGGGATTATCAAGACTCGGATTGCGTTCGAGCAACTGATCAGTCGCGGCATCGGTGACACGATTCGAGTATCGCTGACAGTAGCCAACAATCGCAAGTCCGAAGAAATCGTCGCGGGGCGCGGGATTCTGGAAGACATCGCTGCAGGTCGCGTGCGGAGTTTCGTGGATTACGGACTGAAGACGCTGAATATCATCAGTTGTCCAAGCTGCTCACGGGTTGAAAACGAAGCCTTCATTGAACTTGCCGAACAGGTTCGTGAAATGACGCGTTATGCGGAAGAGCACAGGATCACGATTGCGGTAATGGGTTGTCGGGTCAACGGACCTGGCGAAACCGACGATGCAGATCTTGGACTGTGGTGCGGCCCGACACATGTGAACCTGAAACGCGGCAAGGAAACGGTTGGCGCGTTTCCGTATGACGAAATTCTGCCGAAATTGCGGTGCGAACTGGATGCCATCATCGCGCGGCAACAGGCCTAGTCCCTGATCAACACTCGATGGGGGCGAGCCCCGGCGTGGCTTTGGCCAGCAGCGGTGCCATCTTTGCCTCAAAATCGCACCTGGCAAAGTACAGCACGGTCCCCAGCGAAACACTGACGGCGATCAGCCGGATCGCAGATTTCTGCCACGAAGACATTGAACGCAGTCCGGGGAGTTCACTGATCCAGCACAACAAAGGCGTCAGAAACAGCGCGAAGGCCCGCGGCCCGGTGAGCTGGCCGAAAAAGTGACCGATGCATACAAATCCAAAGAGCCCTACCAAACCGATACTCGTTGCTCCCCGAAGATAACTTACGGTTGGATCATTGCAATATCGTGACAACACGAACGCCGCGGCTGTTGTTCCGGCGAGGGAGGCTGACAGGGGAATTGCCGCGACGCCGCCCTTGATATATCCAGCCAGCATGATCGCCATCCCTGTACTCAGAATCGTCAACGCCAGACTGAAGGCGACGCTGCACGCCGTGTCCCGTGCTGCCAGTCGATTTAGCAAAGTCCCGACGATGATCAATCCCAGACTGCCGCCCCCCAGCGTGAAGAGCATCTGCATGAAGGTCCAGGCCTCCGGATTGTTGCTGGCACTCCCGCCCAGATATACAGAATCATGCAGCAGAATGCGACCAGTGGCGGCCCACAGGATCAGTCTGGAGACGATCACAAGCTGTTGCCCCAGAGAAGTCCGTTTCATCGTAG
>JAGQQS010000823.1 GCA_020426105.1 Planctomycetaceae bacterium | reverse complement strand
TGGTCTGTCACAGGTGAAAATTGGGGTAGTGGACGAGGCAACGAGTCCTGAAGTGCCATAAAACACCGGGACTCGTAGCCTCGTCCACTACAACTATCGCTCAAATTAAGCAGTGACAGACCATTAGTGGCAGGCTGAGCCAGAGTCTTCAGCAACGGGGATATTGTTCGAATCTGCGCGTTCGTCGCAGGTTTCAGACCCTTTGGGTTGCGCTTCGTTGAATCGAATGCGATTGCCAAACGGATCCGTGACTTCCACACAGATACTATTATAGAACGTGCGTTCGATTCCCGGACGCATGTATCCATAGCCGCGTGACGTAATCGTGTCATGAAAATCTTCAATCCCTTTCATCCACACAAAAACAGTGGACCCCGGACAGCAATCACCATGATGTTCTGACAGATGCAGGACTAAATCACCTTTTGAAATCTGCAGGTATGCGGGAGAGGTGTTGTCAAAACGGTGTTCCCAGTCGATGGTGAACCCCAGAAACCCAACGTAAAAATCTTTCGCCTTAACCACATCAAAGATCCGCATGATGGGGATGGTGTTCAGAAACGTTGAGTTCATAAGATGCATTTCCGCGAGGTTTCAAAACAATTCGTGGATTTCGCGATATCCAAAGTCAACCAGAGGAAAAGGCCGACCAGCCGGACCCGGCAGGTGCGAATCCAGTTTCAGGCCAAGGCTGTGGAAGACGGTGGCGATCACGTCGCCCGGCTGCACCGGGCGATCCGCCGGGACTCCGCCAATCGGATCGCTGGCCCCGACGACCTGCCCGCCCCTCACGCCTCCGCCCGCGAATCCCACGGTGAAACACTGAGGCCAGTGGTCACGGCCACCTGCCGGATTTACTTTCGGCGTGCGTCCGAACTCGGCCACATTACAAACCATCGTGTTGGGTAACAATCCTCGCTGATTCAGATCTTCAATCAGCGCCGAGTATCCCTGATCATACAGCGGTGCCACGATGTCCCGCATCCCTTCGATCGAAGTAAACGGCTTTGAACCGTGAATGTCCCAGGTGATCTCATCGAAGACTGTCAGAAAAGTATTCACAGTCACGAATCGCACGCCCGCTTCAACGAGCCGACGCGCCAGCAAACAGCACTGTCCAAACCGATGCATGCCGTAGCGATCGCGCACCGACTGTGGCTCTTTCGAAAGATCAAACGCTTCGCGAGCCGCGGGACTGGTCATCAAACGATATGCGGCTTCGAAGTTGCGTCCCATCATGGTCGCATTTTCAGTGGATTCAAAATCCCTGACTGTACTGTCAACCAGTTCCCGCATTTTTCGGCGACGTTCCATCCGCACTTCGCCCAGGTTTTCAGGCGGCAACAAGTCGGGTACTTTGAAATCGGACTTCGACGGATCTGCCATCAGGGCAAACGGGTCGTGCGCTTTGCCAAGGAATCCGCCCGCCTGGCCATTGGGCAGATTGCCGCCACCGCGTCCCATCGTTTCAGGCAGAATCACAAACGGCGGCAAATCCGTCCGTCGGCCTTTAAGATAGCTCACGACCGAACCTGCATGAGGCGACAGAACGCCACCGGAGAACTGTCGTCCGGTCTGCATCATTTGCCAGCCTGCGTCGTGGACCGCAGCTCCGTTGTGGTAACAGCTGCGAACCAGGGCCAGGTGTTCTGAAACGGATGCTGTCTTTGGCAGAATCTCCGATAACTGATAGGCGCCACAACTTGTTGAGATGGGCTTAAACGGCCCACGCACTTCCGCGGGAGCCTCCGGTTTCATATCGAACGTATCCAGCTGACTCGGGGCGCCCAGGTTGAAGATCATGATACAGGCGCGTTCGTCATGGCCGCTGGCGACCTGCCCCTGCTCTTTGGCGTCCAGGTATCCCGCCAGCGATAATCCCGCCACGCCCAGAGAACCGACCTGCAGGAAATCCCGTCGAGTAGTTCCGTCACAGGTATGAGCCGTTCCGCGTCCGACAAAATTGAGCATATCGACCTCGAACAACAAAAAAAATTCGCGATCACCGGGTCTCTATCACCAGAAAAGCACCTTCCACTCCGCGACATCGTACTCACCCCCGTCCGGCTTAACAACGGTTCAGCGTTTCCGTCATCTAAAGACAGCGCGAGTCATGCATCGACATTCTCAATATGCCTGCGATATGGTACGCTGGAAAGACAATGGGACGCAGATGTCTGCTTCCAGACAAATATGTTGCTTGCTTCCGGTTGAAGCACGCAGGGCATTGCGAAAGAGGCGTAGTCATGGGTAAAGGCGACAATCGACAGAAGAACGACAAGAAGAACAAAAAGCCAAAGAAGGACGCAAAAAAACCAGCCATCCCGACCACCATTAAGAAGGCCTGAAAACGTTACCGAAGCGCAGGGGCTCGACTGCTTTGTGGACGCTCCGATCGCGTGAGCCCCGTCGCTGCTGCCCCTGTGACGAGTGGTGTGTTACAGCTTAATTTGAGGGTTCGTTGTAGTGGA
>JAGQQS010000822.1 GCA_020426105.1 Planctomycetaceae bacterium | reverse complement strand
CGGTTGGATGGTCTGTCTTTGCCGATGAGGCGGCTTCCTCAGACAGTCGCGCAGAGAAGCTCTGGTGCTTACTGGCCGCCAGTGGCGAGCGGATTGCCGCGGATATTGGATACGCGTTGTCGCAGAAGAACAATCACGGCTTGAGTGAAGCGGCGGGGTTGCTCGTTCTGGGAGTGCTGCTGCCGGAACATCGTGACGCACGACAATGGATTGAGCTGGGAAGTCGGCTTCTAAATTCGCAGGTTGACGAACTTATCTATTCAGATGGAGGATTCTCGCAGCACTCCGCAAATTACCACCGGGTCATGCTGCAGGTATTGACATTTGCACTGACCATTGTCGAGCCTTATGGGATCAAATTGCCTGCAGTGCAGGGTGGTCTGCGTCGGGGGCTGAAATTTCTGCAATCCATTCAGGATCAGCTCAGCGGTCAGGTTCCCCGTTACGGGCACGATGACGGCGCTTTGGTTTTTCAATGGTCGGGCTGTGCCTATGACGATTTCCGGCCAGTCATTCAGGAAGCAGCCGCGGTCCTGGGCGAGTCGCTGCCATGGCCGGCCGGCGTCTGGGATGAGGGCGTCTGCTGGTTGGGGCGGGCAAGTGCGCTGACGGCGCGAAAGGGGCTGCACTCGGAGGCCGCCGTCATTCTGCCACACGGTGGGTTTGCGGTATTCAGGAAAGAAGACTCGATGGCCTGCCTGCGGCTTCCCGATCCACAGCACCGCCCAGGTCACCTTGATGCGCTGCATACAGACATCTGGTGGAAAGGCATCAACATGGCGATTGACGCGGGCACGTTCCGCTACAACCATGGCGTGCCCTGGGACACTCTGCCGCTCGCCCGCGGTCCCGCTCATAATGTAGTCACCCCCACGTCAGGCGATCAGGCGGAATCCGTGGGCCGCTTTCTGTTTGTTCCCTGGCCTAAGGCCAGACTTCGACGAAGCGATCCTGATTTCGTACAGGCGGAATTTTGCGGGCCAATGGGTTCCATCCATCATTGGGTGCGATCGCTGATTGGGCTTGACGGAAACGCCTGGTGTGTCGTGGATCAGGTGACACTCGACCGAGAATCCTCGTTTCAACTGCACTGGCACATCGCCAACTTTCCGGGTCATTTATCGAATGATGGGTTTACCAGAACACTGCATACGTCGGCGGGTGACTACAGCATCGCCATCGCCGCCTGTGACACGACGGAAGAACCGATGGTTGAATGGTATCATGGTGAACGAGAGGGAACTCGCGGCTGGTTTGCTCCGCGTTACGGAGTCCTGGAACCCTGTCATGAAGCCGTGGTCACCTTGCGTGGAATGCGGGTAACCTGCGTGACACTCCTGGGGCCTGGAACTGTCTCAGTGGAATCCGGAGGAGCGTTCTGGAAACTCAACTGGAGTGACCATCAGACAACTCTGCCCCATGCGGCGGTGATTTGACGATTGACTATGGATAATAATAAGCACATTCTGTTGATTCATCAGGTTTTTCGCAGGGCCAGCGAAGGTGGTGGCACGCGACATTATGAATTACTGCGGCGAGCAGTGGTGGCAGGACACCGGGTGACTGTTGTAGCAAGTCGCGTCGGATATCTTGACGGGAAGTTGAACGCCGGACCTGCACAGACAGACGATGACGGCATCCGAATTCGTTACGCGGCAATGCTCTCCAGCATTCATCGCAGTTTCTTCCATCGACTCCTGGCATTCTTGAGTTTCATGTGTTCGTCGGTGCGGGAAGGTCTTCGCGCGGGCCAGGTTGATGTCGTGATTGGCACAACACCACCGCTCTTTCAGGCGCTGGCGGCGTGGTGTGTGGCTCTGTTGCGATGGAAGCCATTTATCCTCGAAGTGCGTGACTTATGGCCGGATTTCGCTATTGAAATGGGCGTGTTGAAGAACCCGTTCTTTATCTGGCTTGGACGCCGTCTGGAGTGTTTTCTGTATCGTCGCGCGAAACATATTATCGTCAATTCTCCGGCGTTTATTGATTATCTCGTCCATACCCGCGGTATCCGACGTGATAAAATCACACTTGTTCCAAACGGGGTCGATGTCGCGATGTTTGATCCCGCAGCGCGTGGCGAGGAGATTCGAAACAGCTGGGGAGTTGGCGACCGTTTCTGCGTGGTCTACGCGGGGGCGCTTGGTCCGGCCAACGACATTCCCACGATCATCCGAGCTGCGGAACGCCTGCGGGCCGATGACAGAATCCGGTTTATTCTTGTTGGTGATGGCAAAGACCGGGAACGCTCGATGAATCTGGTCCGCGAAAAAAATCTGCAAAATGTGCATTGGGCCGGTGTCGTCGCGAAGACCGATATGAAAAACGTTCTGGCAGCGGCTGATGCTTGCCTCGCAATCCTGATGAACATTCCGATGTTCAGTACGGTTTATCCGAACAAGGTGTTTGATTACATGGCGGCTGGCCGGCCAACGATACTTGGGATCGATGGTGTCATTCGGGATGTCATTGAAGCATCCGACGGTGGAGTCTTCTTTACTCCCGGCGATGACGAGGCTCTCGCGGACATCGTGACGGAGATGGCCGGTGATCGCGCGGCCTGTGCGCGAATGGGCGGCAATGCCCGTTCTTACGTCGCAGAACATTTCAATCGAGATGTCCATTCAGGAATGTTTCTGGATGTAATCCTGGCATCAATCTCAAAAAATTCGACGCCATAAGTGACACCGGAATTGCTGCGGTCGCTGGTCCGTCAATAGTCCTGCCGAAATAACAGGAGATCAAGTTGAAGCGTTTTGCCTGTATCGTGGGAGCTCGTCCCAATTTCATGAAGATGGCACCGATCCTGCACGCCTTCAAGAAGTATGAAGACGCGCAGCCCGTGCTGATTCATACGGGGCAGCACTACGACAAAAACCTGTCCGATGTGTTTTTCGATGAACTCAACATTCGCAAACCGGATCTCTTTCTGGGTGTTGGTTCAGGAACCCATGCCGAACAAACGGCGAAAGTCATGGTGGCCCTCGAAAAAGTGTTCATGGAGGCGGCCGCAAACCTCAAACCGTTTCATCGGCTTGTCGTTGTGGGCGACGTGAATTCCACCCTGGCGGCCACTCTGGCAGCCGCAAAGCTGCAGATCCCCGTCGCGCATGTGGAAGCAGGGCTCCGAAGCTTCGACCGATCCATGCCCGAAGAAGTCAATCGAATTGTCACGGACAGTTTGTCGGATTTGCTGCTCGTGTCGGAACCTCAGGGTGTGGCGAATCTAAAGGCGGAAGGTCAGCCTGATTCAAAGATTCGACTGGTCGGTAATGTGATGATCGACACACTGCTGGCTCAGGTGGAAAAGGCACGACAAAGGTCAATCCTGTCCGACCTGGGACTGAGATCGGGTGAATACTGCGTGGTGACGCTGCATCGGCCGTCCAATGTGGATCAGCAGGAGTCGCTGCAATCACTGGTGGACGTTCTGCGGCGAGTTTCGGAGGCATTGCCGGTGGTCTTTCCAATTCACCCCCGCACCCGTGAGCGGCTGCAAGGGTTTGGATTGCTGGAACCCCTGGAGTCTGCACCACACGTGGTCCTGCAGGAACCGCTGGGCTATAACGACTTTCTGTCGCTGACGTCGCAGGCCAGAGTGATTGTGACGGATTCCGGAGGTCTTCAGGAAGAGTCCACCGCATTGCTGATTCCCTGCCTGACGATGCGTGAGAATACCGAACGTCCGATCACTGTGACTGAAGGCACGAGTACATTGTGCGGTTCCAGTGCTGCTGTGCTGGAGCAATATCTGGAGCAGGTGATCCAGGGGACCTACAAACACGGCCAGTGCCCTGCATTATGGGACGGGCATGCCGCCGAACGAATCGTCGATGCCTTGCTGCAGGCAACGTAACTCGGGTGTCGGGCGATCGGTTTTCACCGTGTGCTGCAGTGCTGTCAACCGACTCTTCGACGTGCTGTTACAGCAGGACTTTTCTGGGTTCCAGGGTCAGAGCAACATTGACCTGTTGCGTGCCGCGGACGATTGTGAGCTGAATCGACTGGCCTGTTCGGAACGTTTGCATGAGCTGCTTGAGCTCGTCAAAGGTGCGAAGTCGTTCGCCATTGATAGCCGTAATCTGATCACCCAGAAAGAACTGGTTCCCCTGTTTGCTGCACCCCTGCAGACCAACGGCTTCGGCAGGTGTGTTGGGATAAACATAAAGCACGACGAGGCCGTCGGCGAGCAGCTGTTCGGGGATCCCGTTGTCACGGGCTGTTTCGCTGTCGAGGATGGCGATTCCCATGGACGGAGTCTGGTTGTTGATTGCTTCATGCATCACCAGTTCCACTGACTGATGAACGTCGTTGACGGGCACCGCAAAGCCCAGTCCGGCTGATGCCCCGCTGGTACTCACGATCGCGGTCGTGACTCCGATGAGTCGCCCGGAACTGTCGAGCAGCGGGCCTCCTGAATTCCCCGGATTGATCGCCGCATCGGTTTGGATCATCCCCGCGAGAATGTTTCCGTCCGCGCTGCCGACGCTGCGATTCAGTCCACCAATGACGCCTGTGGACAGGGTTTGCGAAAAACCGAACGGGTTGCCAATCGCCATGACATTCTGACCTACCTTCAGATCATCTGAGGATCCGATGGTGATCGGTATCAGTTGAGAAGGTTCAGCGTCGATTTTCAGCACGGCGATGTCATGCTTGGAGACTGCTCCCACGAATTCCGCGGTAAACACCTGCGGCGTCGTGGTGCTCGATGCATCGCCGAGTTGAACTTCCATTGCCGCTCCCTGCCGGAGCAACGCGTCACGCACAACGTGCAGATTCGTGACGATGTGACCATTCTCGTCCCAGACGAAGCCGGTTCCGGAACCGATGTCCTGGTCCGGGCCGCGGCCGCCGCTCGTCTGTGGCTTCCCGCCTGACTTCATGCGTACGTAGACGACCGAAGGCGATACCTTCGCGAACAGCTCCGTTCGGGCAGCCTCATCCGAAGCCAGTTCGCCCCGCGGCGTGACCGTTCGTTGAGTGTAGTCGTGACGATTGTTCCACCCATCTGTCAGATTCCGGAACAGCAGGATGGCTACCAGTCCAATCAATACGATTACCAGCCAGCCACTGACGGCCGGCGCATGGTAATCCGGATCTGATTCTGGATTGTATCTGCGGTTGCTCATGAAATGTCGTTCCGGATAATTTCGACCGGCTTCGATGATTTGTACATCTGCCCCCTGCGGTCTGCCTGAATTATCGCCTATTATCCGCATTCCGAAAAGCGTGAAACGCATTCCGTGTTCCGGGTGGCGCATTCAAAAATTGTTGGGACCTCGAAGAGGTTCATTCCATTGTATTTCAGGCCCGACGGGCCGACATGTCCTCTGCCGGCGTAAGCCACCGGTCTGTGATAATCAAGAACCTTAG
>JAGQQS010000821.1 GCA_020426105.1 Planctomycetaceae bacterium | reverse complement strand
TATAAGGCTCACTATGGAGACGGCGTTTATGCCTGGGAGAGCAACGCGACCGGAGTCGGAAAATATATCGATATAGAAGTCCCCCCTGGTACTGCGATCGAGAAGCTTGTTGTGCAGGGTTCTGGCGGACAACAGGTCTATTACCGCATCGTCGGAGCTGAGAGTGATTCGGTCGCAGTCAAGGTCATCGGGACGAACTTTACGGAAGCCGAACTGGCTAAGTTTCGCTTTATCCTTGAAGACTGAACCTGAGATACGAAACGCGGATCAATCCCTGAGAATAATTGTGCCACCCATCTTATTTGAGTACGCGTACCAAATGTCGCTTGCTCCGGAGCGATCTTCCGGGTTACCGCATCCATGCGATTCAGGTTGCCCAGGATTTGAAACGGAGCCGCTCAAAGCACGCCGATGCGAACGTCGCATCCCAGGGCTTCTGCTGGATGTTGTAAATCACGTTGATCAGTCACCACGGTGCGGTTCCCGCGCAGCCCCTGAATTTGTCAATCGATCGGCCGGAGAGGTTTTGGCAATGCTGGCTGATCGGTGCGACATCGTGCAAACCCCCGTGCTTTGCAGCACGGTGCGATTTGCGTTAAAAGTAAGTCTGGCACAAGGCAATGACGGCCGTTGCCTTTGTGAGTGCGGTGCCACTTCTGGTACATGAAACATCAGCGGACGGAACCCGATGGGGAGCGGCGAGCTTGTAATTGTCCTCATGATCGGCGGTCTGCTGCTGATTGTGCCGCTGATCGCCATTGTGCTCTCGATCGTGGCGATCTCGAAGACGCGTCAGCTGACGCGCCTCGCAGCCCGGCTGGACGGAATCGAAGCCTGTCTGCGAAACGCGGCGAAGCAGGCGTCCGTTACACGACCAGATCGCGCATCCGAAATTCCGGTGGCCACACCCTCTCCCGTCACCGCCCAAAGCGTCGTTGTCCCGGCAGTCACCGACGCGCAGCGACAGACGGCAACGACGGTTCCGTTGCCGGCCGGAACGACGCCTCAGACAATCTCTGCGGAAGCTGCTGCAACATCGCCGATCGGCTGGGAAACATTTATCGGACAGAAGGCGTTCGGCTGGCTGGCCGTCGTGTTGTTTTTGTTTTCGGCGACGTTCTTTCTGCGGTATGCGTATCAGAACAACTGGATTGGTCCCGTTGGCCGAGTCGCGATTGGTGAGTTAGTCGGATCCGGTTTGGTCATTGCCGGAGCCCGGTACCTGCTCAATGGCTGGCGGCGGTTTGCCACCATGTTGATCTCAACCGGGATCGTTGTCATTTATCTGGCGACCTATTCTGCCTTTGGATTCTACAACCTGCTGCCGCAGCAGCATGCGGGGTTCTTTCTGGCGATCCTCATCCTTGAATCGATGGTTGCCGCGGTGTTTTGTCGCTCGGCAGTGATCGGCATGATGGCAGTCATCGGGGGGTTGTTGACTCCGATCCTGATGCAGGCCGATCATGATACTTATTCGTCTTTCTTCTCGTATCTGGCCGTGCTGAACTTTGGCGTGGTCGTGGCTTTGTATTTTCAGCGCTGGAGAGCGGTTGGATCTGTGGCTTATGGAGGCACGCAGTTATTGTTCTGGATGTGGTACGAAGGGAACTATCATCCTGAAAAAATGGTCTGGGCGCTGGGGTTTCAGATGGTTATTTTTGCTCTGTGGCTGAGTCAGAGTCTGGTGGCGGCGGTTCATCAGCAGCGGACAGCGGACTATGAAGAGCTTGGTCGTTATGTGATCAACGCGATTCTGGGGTTTGTCACATTTCGAGTCCTCACGCTGGAGTCCTGGAGTTTGTGGATCGGTACGGTCGCGATCCTGGCCGCGACGGTTTACGCCGGTGCCGGGCGGTTGATTTTGACGTGGCGGCCACAGGATCATCGACTGTTGCTGACGTCACTTGCTGTTTCGGTGGGCTTCATTGCATGGGCCATTCCTGTACAGGCTGATGCCCACTGGATTGCGGCTGGCTGGGCTACGATGGGACTGGCACTCTGGTTGTTTGGCCTGCGCGTCTCATCGCCCATCCTGCGGATCATGGCTGCGGCACTGGTGTCTCTTGCTGTCGGACGAATCCTGCTGTTTGACCTGCCGCTGTATGTGCGCGATCCTTTTATTCCGATCTTCAATGGAACGGCGTTTCCGTCACTGGTCGTTGCGGGGATCCTGCTGGCGGCTGTGTGGAAGACGGACCGATATCTGCCGCGTCTCAGCAGTGAAGAACGGATCTGCGTCGGCGTCGCTGCGGTCTGCGGGACGACTCTGCTTTGGGGCCTGTTGTCGCTGGAGTGCCACGGATATTTTGTGTCGCGGTCGATGCTGGGGGGTGATGTGGAACTCTGGCGGTGGAGAGCACAACTGGCCCTGACGGTATTCTGGACATTGTTCGCGATCGGACTGATGTGGCTCGGGTTCCGGCTCAGTCGATCACGACTCAGATGGTTTTCAATGGTGTTGTTCGGCATCACTGTCCTGAAGCTGTTTGTGGTTGATATGGCCAGCGTACAGCAGATTTACCGGATTGTGGCGTTTTTTATCCTTGCGATGGTGTTGGGCCTGGTCGCTCGTACCTATCAGCGTTTTAAGTAGTGCATTCGTCAGGAACGAACAAATGATGCGAGGCATTCTGTTTGTGGAACAGGCAGCCGTGGCGTTGCTCACCGTTGTTTTCCCATGCCCGGTCCACAGTCAGGACGGCCACGTAGTCCCGGATGAAGCGATCGACGGACAGGTGCAGGTGGCCGTGGCCATTGAACATGAATCTCCGGAAACGATGCATGAAGACCAGGCTCGCTGGCCGTATTTCTCTTCAATCGAAATTCCTCGGGTGGATGCCGCAACCAGCGCAGACGCGACGTTGCCGCTGGTGGACTTTTTTCTGACGCCGGATGTATTTCAGCATGCGGAACCAGACCTGTCCGATCTGCGGATCTACACCGTGGATGGGAGCACGATCCCGTATGCACTGCGAATCCTCTCTGTGAAATCGGTCCGCGATGTACTTCCGGCGGCCGAGTTCAATCGATCCGAGCCGGAAGATGGAATCCACGAACTGACGCTCGATCTGCAGCGCGACGACGTCGAACACAACGAGATTCAGGTGGAAACGACGGGAACAGATTATCGTCGTTTCGTAACGATTGCAGGGAGTACGGATGCGAAAGACTGGAAACTACTCGCGTCCGGGTTTGTCATTCAGTGGACTTCAGACCAGCAGGCTCTGCTGCAGCATACATTCTCATACCCGAACAGCCGACACCAGTATCTCAGAGTTCAGGTGACACCTGACCCACAGGCGGTTGAGGGCATGGATGAGTTTACGTTTCAGTCCGTCAGCGTGCTGCGTCAATTGAACGTTCCCGGTCAGCTGGTCACAACGGAAGCCACCATCAGTCCCCGCGAGCCGACGCGAAACTACGGCACGCCTGGGTCACGCTGGATCCTGGATTTCGGATCGCCGGTTCCGTGCGACCGGCTGGAAGTGCTCGTCGCCGATGATGAGTTTGCCCGTGACGTTACGCTCGAAGCAGAATCTCTCAACGACACGGGGCAGTCTGTGTTTTATCCGTTGTCGGTCAACGAGACGAGTGCATGGCAACGCCAGCGCGGTGAACCGTCAGTTCCGATGGTGCTGACATTTTCTGAAATACTGTCGCGTCGGCTGCGCGTGACGGTCGCCGATTATCGCAACAAACCGCTGACTCTGAGTTCTGCGCGAGGCAGTGCTGCGGCGCGTCAGATTGTTTTTGAACGCCCTGACGATTCAAAACTTCCACTGAAACTCTATTTCGGCAATCGCGAGGCAGAGACGGCAAACTATGATTTTGCCCGGAACCTGCCCGATGTGCTGACGGTCGATCCTGTGCGCGCGTCGGTCAGGGAAGCACAAGCCAACCCAGGATATGTTCCACCTCCGGTGGCATTCACCGAACGTTTTCCATGGCTGATTTATGTAGCGCTCAGTATCGCAAGTCTGGTGCTGGGCGCTGTGACACTGAATGTTTCGAAAGCTGCGATCGTATTGCATGATACCGCATCGACGCCGACGTGATCTCTGCAATCGCTGTGTGGGATCGGTGATCGTGTCTGTGTGCCATGCTAAACCTGCGGATTTAAATCACAGAAATGCAGCGCTGGCGTCGTCAGTTCTTCCAGACTTTCCCGAAGTCCAGACGCGAAATACACGCTCAGATGAGTCAGAATAAGTAGACCCGGCGAGAAGTTCTATGATAGTTGAACAGCATAAACTCGATGCCCTGGCCAATGCCTTGTTTCAGGTGCTGGAACGAACAGGCGAGGGACTTGTGCTTGCGGAGAGTTGCACCGCGGGCCTGATTGCAGCGTCCCTGGCTCGCGTCCCCGGAATGTCCAGACGCCTGGCCGGGTCTTATGTCGTCTATCAGATCGACAGCAAAGTCCGCTGGCTGGCCGTCCCGGCGGACATCATTCAGCAGTATGGCGTTGTCAGTCGCGAAGTCGCCGCGTCCATGGCCATGCAAGCGCTCATTCAGACTCCGCATGCAAATATCGCGATGTCGATTACAGGCCACCTTGGGCCGGATGCTCCTCCGGAACTGGATGGCCGCGCTTGGCTGTCGATCGTCCGACGAGGTTCTGAAGCAGTCGCTGTGCCGCTTCGGTTGAAGTCTGAATCAGGTGACGACGCGCTCCGTTGCCGACATCACCGGCAGGCCGATGCGGTACACCAGGCGCTGGCGACGCTGCTTGGGGAACTTCAGGATTGACTGTTCAGTCAGAGGAGCCCATCGCGGATCCTCGGCGTCAGTAGAACCGGTATGTTCCCAGCTTGCGAGGAAAACCCGTGTTGGCAAGAGGGGCGGTGCAGCGGTTCGCGTGCATGGGCATCGATTTGCGGTTCAGAACAAAAATCGGGAATCGCGAATGGACGC
>JAGQQS010000820.1 GCA_020426105.1 Planctomycetaceae bacterium | reverse complement strand
CAGCACCAGTAACCCGGCGACAAATCCGGAACGCATCAGATAGTGACTCAACCGGCGCGGAGCGGTCAGCGCTTCTCGAACAAAAATAGGACCGGCGACCACTCCACTACTCCACTTCGATGCTTTAATACTCCACCACCGGACCTCGCGGTTAGCCAATGTGCCTCATTGAACTTATTCCGCAAGGTCTATTTCTTTCTCGAGCGACTTTCAATCAGGAACTGGCGATCAATTTCCAGGTGCATCTCCGGATGCATTTCCCAGAGACTTTTCAGAGGATAATCAGCCGCTTCGGTCGTTCCGTTATTCTGGTGAACTGCTTTCCAGTACCGCACAGACAGCAATGCCTCTTCGAGGTACGACTCGAAATCATTAAACAATCGAGGATATTTTGCCGCGGCTTCCACCCAGCGGTCCATCGATGCCTCCAGCAGCTTTTGAGCCTCAGAGATCTGCGTCGTTCCATCCGGAGCGACACTGTTGTAGCCCCGACCTTCAGCGTAAGCCGTCCGTGCTTCCACAAAGGACTTATGGGCACTGATCGTTACGGGGTCAGACTCCATTTCGGCATAGTCGCGCCAATGCCGGTAGTTGACCATGTTGACGCTGAAGTTCCAGTCGCTGCGCTGCTCTTCAACATTGATGCCATTTTCCTTTGCCATCGCAGCCAACTCGGCTTCGGTGCTGTTCAGAATGTACTTGTGATTATTGCGACCGAGGAATGGATACTTGCCATAGTCATTCATCCATTCGTCGTAAGCCTGTTTCCACACCGAAGCGGTGAGTGAGCCTGCGCTGTTCATCTCAGACGGAGTCTCATCGGAAGCTGCAGCCACAGGCGCAGAGGCAGGGGCGGCGCCCGAAAACTTGCCTTCTTTCGTCAATGCATCCGCGTAGTTCAGGAGTGCCTTGACCGGCCCCTGCCGGAAAAACACATGAGTCATCCCCTTCACTTCCACGATTCCATCATTGTCGTCCTTCACGTTGGCACTTTGGAAGTGTTTGCGAGCGACCAGATAACTGTCGATACCTTCGTTGTTGATTTCGATGTCCGGCCCGTTAATCCCCGTAACTTTGTCTTTGTATTTTTCGTCAGGATCGTGCACAAAGAATTCCCGGAAGAATTTCTTTTCGTCCGAGACCCCCATCTTCTTGTCGATAACTTCACCGACATTGTGTTCCAGAATCGGGATCGTATTGTTACGTTCTGTCCCGTGCTGCAGGAACTTGATCCCTTCTTTCACCCAGTAAAATCGGTCATCCACTTTGTCCCATTCACGTGAGACATTGTAGGCAAGATTCCAGCCCTGGAATTTCCAGATTTGTACATAATGCGGCTGCAGCAGAATGATGGAATCCACCGTCGTGCGCAGTTTGGCCCACTGTTTACGTTCCTGGTATTCAATCGCCTTCAAGTGCAGCACGCTGGCGGCAGGACCTCGAAGACCAAGCAAAACCAGATTCATCGCCGAACTGGACGGATCCACCTCACCAAGTGTCGCTTCTCCCAGAGAATAATCGTGGCGGAGCTGACTGAGTCGTCCGAGGCCTGACGATGAAGCCGCGGTTGCACTCTGCTGGGAAGGAAAACCCAGATATACGATCGGACCGAGCAGCACAACGATGCCCACTGCGTACAGAAGTTTTCGTTGTCGAGAAGTAAAACGGTTCATTTCGATTCCAGCTCCCGGAACTTCAACAGAGCACCAGCAATTAATACACAGGGAATTAGAAATCCCAGACAAATCATAGATGCAGGAACGACGGTTTCTGCAAACGGAACGTCAAATCCATTTTCAACAAATCCGGACGCGGCATTGAACGCGGTGAAATCCGGCACAATCTGACTGAACGCCCACAATAAACCACGCGGGATTGAATCAATTCCTTCGACCACGCGCTGAGTAGTCTCCGAAACATCCATGCCGACCGACGGACCACGGTGCTGAGCTCCCATGATCGCCGACGCAATCGCCCCTGTGCCTTTGAGTTCTGTGCTGTAGAGAATGGCCTGCATGAATCCATGAAAGAACTGCCCCACGATGAAGAACGTCAGGGTGAAGAACAAAGCCACAGGCCCCTTCACAATACAGCTTACCGTTACACCAAGGATTACAATCAGCATCAACATGAGGGCGGTACTGACCAAAGCCTTCGTGTATCCGACCAGAAATGCTCTGTCCGGTTTTCGGATGAACAAATCCGGCCGGGCCATTCCCAGGTACATTTGATCATTGACGCAGCTGACCTCCACCCGCAGCCGACCATCGGTTGTGAGATCATTGATCAGATCTCGTTCCATCATCCAGCCCTCGCTGTCAGCTGAGACCAGCAGATTCTTCTGGATCAACGAATCGAAGTACTGCAGCCAGCGCTGACCGTCAGCCACGGACAATTTGCCGTCGGCCACTTTCAACACGCCGGAAGTCAATTGTTCGCTTAACACTTCGGTGACCAGATTCGCATTCGCCTCGGAGAGTTCCCCTTCGGAATGCAGAAGGCCGGGGAGATTCGGATTTAGTGCATCGCCTTCGACAAGTTGATTTTTACTGTTCAGGGCCTCAAACACAGCAGCCAGAGAGCGGCTTTGCGTTTCCGCATCTGCACTGAAACGAACGACTCGCGGAACGAAATTGATATTTTGTGCTGAGCCTTCATGGTATTCAGCCACATGGAAAGACGGCAGCACGACATCCAGCCGAGGCAAATGTTCATTCAAAGTCTCTGCATCCTGCGTCAATACCCCGGCAAGTTCGGTAAGAGCAGCAGACAATGCGGTATAAGGCTCGGCACTCTTTTCTGACATCCGGTTCAACAGGTCATTCGTGGAATCTGAAACCTTCTGGAAAGCAGCAGCCGCGGACGTGAGAGCGGCATCATTCCTGGTTCGCAACACGTCGGCGGCATACGCCGCTGCCAGTCGCAGCACGAAATAATCGTTTTGCTTGACTTCCGCCGCTTCCGCGCCAGCTTTCACACTGTCGCTGTCCGTCGCCACTTTGGCGGCAATTTCTTCCAGACGATTCGCACCGGTCTTATACTGCGCGTCGCGGAGCGCAGACCCGACCGGCCGGAGCAAACTGCTTCCGGCAAACAATCCAAATGCCGTCTCGCGAGGATTATTGGACAATGTATACTGCGCCTGGACCCCCTGGATAATCGAAGACTCACTGCCTTTCACCGTTCGAAATGCTTCGAAGCGGCATTCGAGCATCAGTCCGGGTACCTGGACGGTACCTGACCCGTCTGCGGCCGTCTGTGTGCCGAATACCAGTGACGATTCATCAATCCCGTCGAAACTGAAAACGCCGCGACCCGGAGAATTGCCTTCGATGTATGATCGAAAGTCCCATACATCCCCCACGTTCATGCCATTCATTGCCGCCTGCCCCTCCCGGTCAAGGAAATGCAGGTAACCGAATAATGGCACGCGGCACGTCAACTGATTTTTGGCCTCGGGCGGCAACTGGCGCACGATCCAGACGTAGCCAATGATTCCCATGGACACAAGAACGATGAAAGTCACGATCCACATGCCAAAAATGCGGCCGAGTACAATTTCAATGCGTCGGGCCGGTTTGGTGACCACGGTATGCAGCGAACGAATCCGAATGTCTTCCGGCAAAGCCCAGCAACTGAGGAAGAAAACGACAGGCAGCAGCAGCCACGAAATTGTCTGCAGAATGAAAGCAATGTGAATGCCGACCTGCAATTCAGCCCGCTCGTTGGAATTTGTCAGGAACCAGCCGGCAAACATCAGCAACACGGCGAATACCGCAAAGACCAGCAATGCTTTGCGTCGGATCGCTTCCTTGAGCGTCAAATTCGTCAGCGCCAGGATTCGCCGCGGTGATAGTGAACCAACATCTTCGAGGTAACTCAACAGGCCCTTCGTGAAGATCCCGATCCCCCCTGCACCATTCCGGGCGACTGAGAGCAGGAACGAAATCAGCACCGCCATAAAAGTCAGGATGCCGACGACCGACAGCCACGACAACACGCCTGCTGCCGCGCTCTGAAGAGTAAATGGAGCTACATCAAAATCCATGGGGAATGTTTCCCGATTCGCATTCGTTGAGGACGATCACTCAGAGACGGATCGCCAATACAGAAGGGCACAATTTAAGAACGATACATAACTGACACAGGAGCGGACTGACCATCGCCGCGTACTTCGGATGCTCGCGGAACGGAGCACTCAACACAATCAACCGCTTCGGATTATGCCTGCCCACCGGGCTTTCCCGCGATTTCTTCCGTGGTGAAACGGCGACCAGGACGCTCACCACTCTCGCGAACCGTACGCAGAAACAATTCTTCCAGGTCGGCTCGCGGACGACTGACGACGGCATCAGAAACGTTGTGCTTCTTCAGCACCTCACGGATCTCTGAAATTGCGGCTTCACTCAGACTGGACGATCGAATTTGTGTTTCGTTCCGTACTTCGAGGAGGTCTTCCACGCGGCCCAGAACTTTCAGTTCACCCTGGAATAAAACGGCGATCCGATCGCATACGTCCTGCACATCCGCCAGCTGGTGACTGCACATCACCACTGTCTTTCCCTGGGCTTTGAGACGCAAAATGAGATCTTTCATCTCGCGAGTACCGATCGGGTCGAGACCGCTCGTCGGCTCATCCAGCAACACGAGGTCCGGATCGTTGATCAAAGCCTGAGCGAGACCAATACGTCGCGTCATCCCCTTCGAATATTCTTTCAGCTGACGCCGACGCGCTTTCGCCAGACCGACCATTTCAATCAGCTCGTCAGCCCGGCGGTTACGCTCCGCACTGCCCATCTTGAACAACCGGCCATAAAAATCGAGCGTCTCATCGGCGTTAAGAAATCGATAAAGATACGATTCCTCCGGGAGGTAGCCGATTCTCTCATTCTTCGACACGTCGGACGCAGGTTTGCCGAGAATTGTCATTTCCCCGGACGTCGGGAACAACAGTCCGAGCAGCATTTTCATGGTGGTTGTTTTCCCGGAACCGTTCGGCCCCAGCAACCCGAAAACTTCCCCTTTTTTAACATCCATACTCAGGCTTTTTACCGCCTGAACTTTTTTCCGCCCCCAAAAGTCGCGGTACACCTTGGACAGGTTGCGGATCTCAATCACAGCGTCGTTTGACATATCGAGTGGCTTCGCACACAAAAACAGAGTTAACGAGTCAGGCCCCGCGCTGTTAAATTCACAGCAGAAGCGATAAAAAGGCCTCTACGAATGGCTCCGGAATGCGGAGCGACGACGGTCTTACGTAAGTCCTGCACCGACCGTTTGCGCAAATCCGTTCAGGAAATGTACCTGACCCGTATCGGTCGTTCGAAGGAACGTCACGTTTCTGACGAAGAAATGCTTCGCAAATTCGCCAGTGCCGCGTATTCACCCTGTGGACGGCAATATGGTCGCCTCTGCCACTCAACCTTTGGAATCCGGATGAGACGCCCAGCGCAAACAGCCTTATTAGTTACCCTCCTCGTGTTGGCAATGCCGGAATACGCATGTGCCTACGTGGGACCGGGCGCTGGCTTCGCCCTGGCAGGCTCTTTCCTGGCCGTTTTCGCCGCGATTTTTTCCGCGGTGGTGATGTTATTGACATGGCCCATTCGATTGTTGTTCCGGGCTTTTTTCGGAAAACACCCTCCTGCCAAAGCACGATTTAAGCGGATTGTCATTCTGGGGCTGGATGGCCTTGATCACGCTTTAACGACCTCGATGCTGGCGGAGGGTAAACTTCCCCATCTCGCCAGACTTCGCGACCAGGGTGGTTTTCAGCCGCTCGGAAGTACGCTGCCTCCGATTTCTCCTGTGGCATGGTCGTCATTTCAGACCGGGGTCAATCCCGGCAAACACAACATTTTCGATTTCCTCGTGCCGGACGAGCAGACTTATCGACCCAAAATGAGTTCGGTTGAGATTCGGCCTCCGCGAAGAGTTTTCGGCATCGGCAAATGGAAGCGGGCTTTTGGCAGCCCGGACGTCAGGCTGCTGCGGAAGAGTCGACCGTTTTGGAGCATACTCAGCGAATACGGGATTTTTAACAGTATCATCCGTGTCCCCATCACGTTTCCCCCGGAAAAACTCCGTGGCGTACAACTTTCCGCCATGTGTGTTCCTGATTTACGCGGAACTCAGGGGGAATTTACGCGCTTCACCAGCAAGCCACCGGAATCGGGCGGCAGTCACGGCGGCGCCATCGTTGTGGTCGTGCCCGAGGGACGCACCGTTGTTTCGAAACTGGCAGGCCCGCCACATCCGACGCGCCCGGAGGCCGGAGCGCTGACGATTCCGTTCCGGCTCAGCATCAAGGATCGAAATTCGGCTGTCCTCCGCATTGGCGGCGAAACTCGACACCTGCAGATCGGAGAATATACCGATTGGGTTCAGGTCAGGTTTCGCTGCGGGCCGATGTCCAGTGTTTCGGGGGTTTGCAAATTTCTGTTGCTCTCTGCTGAACCCGATTTTGAGCTCTACGTGACGCCCATCAATATCGATCCTGAAAAACCGGCGATGCAGATCGGCTATCCGCGTGTTTTCCCGATTTACCTTGCAAAGAAACAAGGCGCTTATGCCACGCTGGGGCTCGCAGAAGACACATGGGGACTGAACGACGAAGTGCTCAATGACGACCAGTTCCTGCAGCAGTGTCTGTCGACCGATCGTGAACGTGAACTAATGTTTTTTGATGCCCTTGATAAAGTCCCACAGGGACTTTGCGTTTGCGTCTTCGATGGCACTGACAGAATGCAGCACATGTTCTGGCGTTACCATGACAAGGAACATCCCGCCTGTCCGGCCGATATTCCCCGACTCCACAGCAATGCCATCGAGGATTTGTACCAGCGGATGGATGATCTTGTCGGAAGGACCATGGCAAAATGTGAGAACTCAGACAGTCTCCTGATGGTGCTTTCTGATCACGGATTTAATACGTTTCGACGGGGGATCGACCTGAATCGCTGGCTGGAGCTGAATGGTTACCTCACCGTCGATGACTCGCGCCGCGGTGAAGATTACCTCGCAGGTATTGACTGGCAAAATACCCGTGCGTTTGCGATCGGCCTGACAGGAATCTTCCTGAACCTTAAGTCTCGATTTTCGCAGGGAATCGTGGACGATGGCAACGTCGCAAATCAACTTAAAGCCGAGATCGCCGAAAAACTCGCAACGCTCTCGGATCCATTGACGGGAAGCCGGCCAATTAAACGCATCTATCAGGCGTCGCAGGTCTATAATGGTCCGTACAAAAACCAGGCCCCGGATTTGATCATCGGATATGATCAGGGATACCGAGTTTCGTGGGAGGCGGCGAATGGACAGACAACGCTTGATATTTTCCACATAAATACCCGTGCATGGAGCGGTGATCATTGTGTCGATCCGTCCGTTGTGCCGGGTGTTCTGTTCTGCAATCAGCCGGTCCTGACAGAACGGGCGAGGTTACTGGATATCGCCCCGACGGTCCTTGAACTGTTTGGCATTGAAGTCCCGGTGCATATGGATGGAAAAGCTCTGAAAATCGGAGATCGAGCCCCGGAAAAGGGGGCAGGATCCAATAATGCGCAGCACCCTTCGGGCCATTTGGC
>JAGQQS010000819.1 GCA_020426105.1 Planctomycetaceae bacterium | reverse complement strand
CCTCCACGATGTCAACGTGGCGCTCTAACCAACTGAGCTAATCGTCCCTGACCGGGAATTTATCGGCGGCGTGACCCAAAATCAATTGAGGCATTCCGGAAATCTCGTCCGGCTGGTGAATGATCGGCAAAAGCCACATTTTGAGCGAAGATTGACTGCGATTGTGCCGAAATTGTTCCGTCATCGCGACGATCCGGCAATGGCCATCCAGAAGCTGGTGCTCAATTTGTTTTCCCGATCCTGGGCGAGGCGGCGATTTTCGGGAAATCCCCGCGGCTGGCCGGGAACCGCATCACACGACTGACCTGGAACAATTTCGAGCGGTACGTGTTCGTGGTCAGAGGGAACAATTGCGATTAAAGTGTCGTGGCCAGAAACAGATTGGATCCAGAATTCGGAGTATACTGTCAATGAGCAAAGTCCCTGTCATTGTGGGTCTGGGTGAAACCCTTTGGGATGTGTTCCCCGACGGCCCGCGACTCGGTGGTGCCCCGTTAAATTTTTCGTGCAGCACCGCTGAGCTTGGAAAATCTGCCGCTCACGTTTTCATTGTCAGCGCCGTGGGCAACGACGAACTGGGCCGCCGCGCAACAGAATGCCTTGCAGGACACGGAGTGGATACAACCTGTATGCAAACCAATGACCGGCCAACCGGGCAGGTTTTGGTCGAACTGGACGCCGCAGGAGTTGCCAGCTACCGCTTCGCAGAGAACTGCGCCTGGGATAATCTGGTGTGGAACAGCTCGCTGCAGGCACTTGCCGAAAAATGCAATGCTGTTTGTTTCGGTACGCTGGGCCAGCGAAGCGAATGCTCCGGGGCCACTATCAGGAAGTTTGTTAATGAAACCGACAGCGACACGTTGCGGATTCTGGATGTGAATCTGCGATCCCCGTTCTTCGCCGATTCGATAATCCGGCAATCACTCGATGCTGCCAATGTGCTGAAACTCAATGACGACGAGCTTCCGGTGCTGGCAGAGCTGTGCGGTGTCGGGGGAAGTGATGTTGAGGTCCTGCAAAAGATCTTGCAAAACTTCCAGCTCCGCATGATCGCGTTAACTCGCGGAGCCCGAGGCGCCGTGCTCATGTCCGGAAGTGAAGTCAGCGACTTACCCGGCAAGGACATTAAGGTAGTTGACACAGTCGGTGCGGGAGATGCATTCACGGCTGCCATGACCCTGGGAATTCTGGCAGGGCGAGATATCGCAATCGTGAACCGTTCCGCCATCGCCGCCGCATCCTATGTCTGCTCACGACCTGGAGCAACCATGAGTTTCCCGCAGGAACTGCTTCAGAGTTGAGTGAGCGAACTTCGTTGCGGTACAACACGCTGCCTGAAACAATCTAACGGGGCTCGCGGGACACGTCCGAAACGACAGATATCGCCCATCGGCCTCAGCGAAGCCGCTCCGCCGGCAGCGATCGAAAAATTCTGAGGCCCACAAGCAGCACGCAGAATGCCGCAAAAGCCCCCGCAACCATTCCCGCGATTGTTGGCCAATGGCTGAAGATAATTTTGAGCTGAATACCCTCCCATAGCAGGCGCCAGATACAAAGAACAATAAACGCGGCAATACAGAGATAGGGACCAAAGGCAACAAAACTGCGTCCCGTCAGGATTCGGCCTCCAAGCCCCAGCACAAGTCCGACCAGGGGGGCAATCGCGAGCACACACAGTGTTGGCTGCCAACCCATGAAAGCACCAATCATTGCCATCAGCGTCACATCACCTAAACCGATCGCCGGCACTCCAAGGATCAAATGCGCTCCGACTCGCGCTGCCCACATCAATCCGGCACCTGTGAGAAGTCCGCACAGACTCCACACGAGTCCGTGCAGGTGCTGGTGGTGCTTCATCCATTCGGGGAGGTAAGGTCCGTAGAGTTTGACGTAATCATCGTCCCAATTCACCCAGACGTGAATCAACTGCAATTCACCCGACAGGAAGGCGAACGCAACTGCCAGGCACACGCCAGGAATGATGATGCTGTCCGGAATCACGTAGTCCAGCAGGTCGGTAATCGTCACGGTCGTCAGCAGAAAAACAAAGATCAGGTGAAAAGGCAATCGATTCTGCCACAGGGCCATTGCGGGACGTACTTCCGTGACGGTCTGACAATGCCCCTCAAGCATCAACCAGGAAAGCAGTCCGAATGCAGCCGCTGTCAGAGTGGATGCGGCCACTGGCCACCATCGACCTGCCTGCCGGCAAGCGGGACATGTTACAGGAACAGCCATCGTCAGCAGCAACCGCACGAATGAAATCTGTTGACGGCAGCCCCGGCAGATCCGCAGCCCCACCGGGACTTCAGGCTCGAGCAGAAGGGCAGCCCAGACGGCGGCAATGTGACCAGCGGCAAATCCTGCGGCGATGACAAAAATCAAGAACGGCATAGACAGCAAAGTAATGGAGATTCTGGATAGTGAAACAAAAAATTCAGACGGACGTCGGGTTAACTACGACGTGACTTGTAAAAAAAACGATCGGAAATAGACTCCACGAGCCGATCTGCCGGAAACAGTACGCAGGGTGCCAGGGATCAAGCCGCCCACACATTGTGCAGATTGCTTAAACAACAGGCATGAATGTCATGAATTGCGCAGGATGAGTGTGTGTTTGTGCGCGGCATGGTAGTTGCATTGCCAAGATTTTGTACAGGTGGAATTTTACGGAGAGCAGATTGAGTGTTTAACTGCAGTCTGAAGTCAAGGAATGGCTGGTCCTATTTTGTGTTGTGAGATACACGTTTCGTATGTATTGAACAGCGGAGCGGGGCACGTGCATTCAGCCAACAGAAGTGAAGGGGCAAGGCAGAGATCATGAAAAAACTTGAGGCAGTCATTCGTCATTACAAGCTGGAAGACGTTAAAACGAAGCTGACCAGCATCGGCGTTCAGGGCATGACGGTATCAGAGGTCCGAGGATTTGGTCGGCAGCGAGGGCATAAAGAGACCTATCGCGGGGCCGAGTATACTGTGGATTTCATGCCGAAAGTTAAGCTTGAGGTCGTCGTCAACGACAACGAAGTCGAAGGGGCTATCAACGCGATTTGTGAGGCAGCCAGAACGGGGCAGATTGGGGACGGAAAAATATTTGTCTCAAATCTGGAGCAAATTGTCCGTATTCGCACGGGTGAAACCGGGACCGACGCGGTCTGAATCCCGGTTTTCTCCGAAAGCAAAATGAGAGACAGGTTTGTGTTGTCGGCTGGCGTTTGCCGAATTACACTCCACGTCTTCGTTTCCCCGCTGGAATTTGCATTCCGGTCCACAAGGCAACTTGCTGGCTTATCAGCCTGACGCAAGTGATACGGGGTGGTTTGCCTGTAGTCGATTTGTTTCCAGAAAGTAATCTGTAGTTCATGGCCACAATTTCCCGTGCTGACCTGAAGAAGCTTCGTAAACGCCGTGCTCGCCTGAAGAAGAAAAAGATGACCTGCCAGTTTTCTGGTCACGGGTCAGTTCCTCGTCCGGTATACGTGGACTACAAAGACTTGAAGACGTTGCGTACATTGATTGATCGAGAAGGGCGAATTCTTCCGCGTCGTCGGACCGGAACGTCATCGCTTTATCAACGAGCGGTGCGGACCGCCGTCCTGCGTGCTCGGTTTATCGGTCTGCTGCCGTTTGTGGCGGAAGAATAAGCCTCCGTGTCGCGGCATCGCTGTTTTCTGAAAGCCGTCTCGATTGCGACGGCTTTTTTTCTGCGCAGAAAAGCGGGAACATCGCTGTTGCATACCGCCTCTTCGCCACGGAGATCGTGCAGCTTCTAAAGTGACATTTTATAAGGCGTTTTTTTAATGATA